>WGMG01000008.1 GCA_016125185.1 Armatimonadota bacterium
AGAGTGCAGAGTGCAGAGTGCAGAGTGCAGAGTGCAGAGTGCAGAGTGCAGAGTGCAGAGTGCAGAGTGCAGAGTGCAGAGTGCAGAGTGCAGAGTGCAGAGTGCAGAGTGCAGAGTGCAGAGTGCAGAGTGCAGAAGGCAGAAGGCAGAAGGCAAGGTGCCTATTGCCAAGTGCGGTGGCCCCGACTCCAAAGACGATCCGATTTCGAAGTCGTTAGTTGGACGGAAGCGCGGGGAACATGTCGCGGGAGATGGCTCCTACGTCGACCACCCACTTGCCACCCTCCTTTTCTAAGGAGAGTTCGTATTTCTGCTCGTAGGCGCTGGGACCGGCTTTGGTTTCCATGACCGTTACGGTGGCGTGGTTTTCGCTCGTGGCGGTAGCGGAGGTAATGCGCCACGTGAAGAGAAAATGTTTGGCGGCGGTGTTCACGCAGAAGTCCCATGCGTCATGGAGGCGCTTCTTTTCTTTTTCGACGGCGGCGGGGTCGCTTTCGCCGGTTCGGCTGAGCGATGTGAGAGTATCGACGTCGTGGCGCGCCAGGGCATCCATGAACCGTACGCCTACGTTGGCTGGCTCATCTTTGGCGAAAACAAAGGATGCGACGATCATGCCGGCGATGGCAATGGCCCCCAACCCTAGAATACTGACTTTTCCTGACTCTCGCATTGAACTCATCTAACCTTACCAATTATGGAACCGACAGTGCAGAAAGTGTCTTTCGAGCGCTGATTTTCCACTCGTGGGTTCCGTCTATCTTGTCTACCACCCATACCATAGGTGTCGGCGGTTGCTTGGGCAACGTGTAGAGCACGACGATACGAACTTCGTTCGGATGTCGCTCCATTCGCGCCAAACTGTAGGTCGCTCCGGCCCTGAGCTGGAGCCAAACCCGCCGAATCAAGTTCATTGCGTACTCATCTCCACCCGATTCTGGGGTTCCGATGTTTTCGATGAGGGTCGTACGCATCAAATTCCAGTCGCTCATGGGGATTTTTTTGTCGTTGGCCTGAGAGACGCTGATGTTATGCAGCGAAGTATGAAACTTTCGTAATGTACTTTCAGGACCATAGTTCTGGAGCGTGGAATAAGTGAACACCACCAGCAGGCTCAAAATGGCTGCTGGTAAAAGTGAGGCTTTTGGCACGGTCCAGAAATGCATGAGTACTTTATATGTGAACTTTACTTTTTCAACGCCGTTTGTGATAATGAGGATTCCAACAATCCTACAATGTAGTTACCTGAGGAAACAATATGAGCGATTTTCTGAGCAGAAGAGACCTGATGAAGCACGGTGGCGTGATTGCAATCGGTCTCGCAGCGCCTAAATGGCTTTCGACGATTGCCGAAGCCGATGTATTGCGTGTGGCTAAAGGAGGCAAACCGGCCTCGGATACGGTTCTGGTTGTGTGTCAACTTTCCGGTGGCAACGACGGTCTGAACACCGTTATCCCATATGCCGATTCACTTTACTACAAATACCGACCGACGATCGGCCACAAGGACGACGTCGTTCTGAAACTGAACGAGACGCTTGGTCTACACCCGGCGATGAAGGGCATGCAGACCCTTTACAAGGAAGGTAAGGTCGCGGTCATCACCAACGTCGGCTATCCCAAGCCCAACCGCTCGCACTTCAAGAGTATGGACATTTGGCAGTCGGCAAGCCCGGACGACAAGATGAAGCATGGCTGGATTGGCCGCCACTTCGATTCCGAACTCAAGAAGGAGAAGCTGAACCCGATCGTGGCGCTTGGCCTTTCGACCGAGAAGCCGCTGGCACTTGTTGGCGATAGTGCAAGCATCCCGTGCTTTGCCTCGCTGACCGACGTTCAGAACATGCTGGGCGACGCCAGTTCGGAGCAGCTTTTGCGCGAGATCCAGGGAACAGACGCGATGATGGGCAGCCCGACCCGCGTGGTCCAGCAGGCCAACAAGTCGGCTCTGGACGCGATGAGCGTTCTTTCGAAGCAGTTGGGTACGTTCACACCGAAGCAGACTTACGGCGACGACGCGTTCGGCAAGGGCTTCAAGCAGATTTCGCAGTTGATCGGCGCTTCGCCGGCGACCCGAGTCGTGTACTTCTCGGCGGGTGGCTTCGATACGCACTCCCGACAGTTGGACACCCACGCTCGCCTTCTGGGCAACTTCTCCGACGCCGTTCTCGCGTTCCAGCGCGAAATGGAATCGATCAACCGTGCGGACAAGGTCATCATCCTGGTCTTCTCCGAGTTTGGTCGACGCGTCAGCGAGAACGCCAGCCAGGGTACGGACCACGGCGCTGCGGCTCCGATGTTCGTGATCGGCGGCAAGGTCAAGGGCGGCATCCACGGTACGACGCCGGACCTCAGCGACCTGCAAGATGGCGACGTTCGGTTCAAGACCGACTTCCGGCAAGTCTACGCGGCCACTCTCGACAATTGGATCGGTGGCGACAGCGAAGTGGTTCTCGGACAGAAGTTCGACGACCTTCCTCTCTTCGCATAAGGGGCGAAGAGACCTCCTCAACCCCGTTCGCACCTCAGGGCGAACGGGGTCTTTTTGTTTTGACCCTCGCCAAAACGGATAAACTAGGCTATCAGATCATGCACTACTTGACCGTCCAGGACGTTTTGTGGATTCACCTCCAGATCGCCAAGAAAACTGTGAAATTCAACTATGCGAAGCTTGAGGAGGCGGTCAGCTATCAGTACGCCTACGGGAAGAGTAAGGATGTTTTGAGTCAGGCGTCGCGGTTCTTCGTGGGCTTTCCGGCGATGAAGCCTTTTGAGTGCGGAAACGACGCGGCGGCGCTGGTGGCGGGTTTGACGTTTTTGATTTCCAACGGATTCCATCCGAAAAGCGGCGAGAAGGATTTGGCAGGTTGGTTCGAACGGGCTTCGAATCGGAGCGACAGCAAGGCGGCGATCGAGTCGATGGCGAAGCGATGCGAGCATGACCATCATGCGACGATGCGAGAGATCGCGACGGAAGTGATGGAGACGTATGCGTCGACGGTGAAGAAGCTGTTGGCGGATTAACGGCGACTTTTTGAGTCCTTGCAGGTGACTCACCCGGTTCACTCGTTCCTTATTCACTGGCCTCTCTGGCCAGAGGCATCCTTGGATGATCGCATCAGTGATTGGCCACTGAGGCCTAGGCACTGAATGATTCTTGCGGAATTGCCCTCACCCGTCTGCTGACTCAGACTAGGTCGCCGGGGGCGCTGCAGGCGTTTTCGGGGTTGGAGCGCATGGCTTCGAACGCGAGGGCGGCGATAGATGCTCCGAGCATGGGGCCGACAATGTACACCCAGTAGGCTCCCAGTGCTTCGGGGTTGCCGAAGAGTGCAGGTCCGAATGATCGGGCCGGGTTCATCGAGCCGCCGGTGATGGGACCGCCGATGAGGACTCCAAAGATGACGGTCAGGCCGATGGCCAGTGGGGGCGCGATTGGGTTCATGCGCTTGTCGGTCGCGGTGGCGATGATGACGAGCATGAGGATGAAGGTGATGGCGACCTCGGTGCCGACGTTTCGGAGGACGAGGTGAGTGTCAGCGGGGATATGGACGCCCGATCCACCGCCGTACAGGAGCGCAACGACAGCCGCAGCTACCACGCCACCGGCCATCTGGACGAGCCAGTAGGGCGCAACGTAGCGCCAAGGGAAGCGTTTTGCGAGGGCAAAGCCGAGGGTGACGGCCGGATTGAAGTGGGCGGCGGAGATGGGGCCTAATGCGGCGATCATGGCGAGCACGGGGAGGCCCGAGGCGATCGCGGCGACGAGAAGGCCTTGATCGACACCGGACACGTGGCCTATGGCGGAGACGGCAACAGGGGCGAAGACGATGACGAAGGTGCCGACGAACTCGGCCAAGTATCGCTTGATCACGGGGTACTGACCTCCGCCAGTTTGATTTCTACAAATTCGCGGATTTGGTCGCGGATCTCGCGGACCTTTTCGATAGGTTGTCCGGCGGGGTCGTCCAGACCCCAGTCCTCGGTGAGGAGGAACTTGGTAGGGCAGGCTTCGGCATCCACGCCACAGCCCATGGAGATGATCTGGTCGGATTCGGTGACCATTTCGGGGGTGAGGAGCTTGGGCGCTTGCCCGTCCATCGAGATGCCGAGCTCGGCCATGACTTCGACAGCGACGGGGTTGAGGGTTTTGCCGCCCACGGTTCCGGCGGATGCTCCTTCGACGGGCAAACCCTTTTCCTTGGCCAGATGGTTGACGAAGGCTTCGGCCATTTGCGAGCGGCCGGCGTTGTGGACACAGACGAAGAGAAGACGGGTCATGTCAGCAACAACAGCCCTCCTCGGGCTGGGTGGCGGCGAGGGTGGCGAAGTACTCACCGAGGGCGGAAAGGTTGTCTCGACAGACGGTGCAGACCATCGCCTTGCCGCGGCGCTGAATCTGGATCAGGTTAGCGTCGGCGAGTTCGTGCAGGTGGTGGGAGATCGTGGAGTTGATCTTGTCCTGACCGGTGATGTGGCAACAGACCTCGCTGGCGGTCGGACCTTCGATGCCTCCGTCTTCGAGCACTGCGGCGCTCCCGCAACAGGACTTCGTCAGGAATTCGACGATTTCACGCCGAGTAGGGTCACCCAGCGCTTTGAGGCTCCGTGCGATCATTTCGTCCGTCATCGAAACGATATTAGCATATGTTTCGATGACGGACGAAATGAACTGTGTTAACCTTTGTTCATAATTTTGCGGAGCTTGGCTTCCTTCTCGGGTCCCCAGTAGGCGCAATCGAGTTGGAGGAAGACGGACGTGTACGGCACGGTGAAGTCCGTTTTGAGCAAGAGGACGCGGAAGGTTTTGCCGGCGTCGTCGAGATTCTTGATGATGTCCTCGTGGAGTTCGCTCTGGGTGGGCTTGCCTTTGAGCAGGGAGGCGAGTTCTTTGCGGTAGGCGGTGACGCCCCTGGCGTCGGCTTCGGGGACATAGGAAAGTTCTTTGTCCAGGTGCACGATGGGCATGACGTGCTTTGCTTTGGAGAGCTGGCTAAGCACTTCCTTGAGAACCTCGATCTGCGACGCATGGGTGACGATGGTTCGGATGCCGGGGCTGTTTTGAGCCGGGTAGGCGGAGTCGGCAACGACGATCCAGTTTCGGTGGCCGAGGAGGGGGATTTCTTTCCTTAGCTCGGCTTTCCAGGAGGTCGACGACTCTTGGGGCAATGGGGTGGCCAAAAAGGCGGTTGTGAACGCGAGAGCACTAATCATGACACCACTCTGTGACGTGGTGAGGTTACCCGTGGTGGGGTGAGAAAATGGAGCGGGCGACGAGACTCGAACTCGCGACTCTCTGCTTGGGAAGCAGACACTCTACCACTGAGTTACGCCCGCTTGCCCTCCATGGAGGCGGTCACTTTGGAGCGGGCGATGGGAATCGAACCCACGTAGCCAGCTTGGAAGGCTGGAGCTTTACCATTAAGCTACGCCCGCTTTGGGTGATCTTTATTATGCACAATCGAACCCGATCCTTGCCAGCGGATCGGGTTCAGATTTGCCCACCAGGGGGCTTAGCAGAATTGGAATTCAGGCGAGCCGAAGATCAATCGCAGGACGTCGGCCGCGACGGTGTTGGCGTTCTTCTGCGAAAGCTCCTGGCCGTTGAGGCTCTTGGTGGCCGCATCGGCGAGGTACTGCATCTTGTTTTCGCTGAAGGCAACGTCGTACATGGACGCCAGCTTGGTGGCGATGCCCATCGGGCTGGGATCACCGGCAAGGATTGTGTAAATCGGGTAGCGATTGATGCCACCCTTCGCGCCGCCCATGACTTTGTTGGCCCAGTTGATGCGCTCGACCATGGTGGCGGAGGAAATCCAGGCGTCTCCTGGCTTCCAGCCGGATACGTCGGGCGGATAGAGGAGCCACATGCCTTGGCTCTTCATCGACGCCGAAACGGCGGCGGCGGGAGCGAGGCGGGCTCGGGCACCGGTATCGGACTGGCCAAGCGAGGCTAGTTGCTGGGCCATCGCTTCGCCGACACCCATTGCGCGCGCGGAGGCCATGCAGAAGTCAAGCGGGTTCTTGATGAGCTTGCGGTGGGCTCGGTCAGAGTAGAACTCATCGGATTCGACGATCGCGCGGATGAGCGTCTTGATATCGAGACCAGACCGCCAGAAGTCATCGACGAACGGTTTGAGGGTGGCGGGGTCGGCGTTTGGATAGACGAACCAGTTCCAAATCTTGTTGGTGATGAACTCGGCCACGCGCGGTTTGGAGCAGAGGATGCCGAGAACGTCGTCGCCGCTCAGATCGCCTGTCTTACCGAGGACGGTCTTGGTGCCGTCGTCGTGGAGGACGGGCTTGAACATGAAGGTCGCGGGCGACTTTTGGGCGTTGCGGCCGTTGCGGACGAAGCTCCAGCCCGTGAACGCTCGGGCGGCTTCTTGGATGTCCTTTTCAGTGTAGTTGCCGACGCCGAGGGTAAAGAGCTCCATGACCTCGCGGCCGAAGTTCTCGTTCGCGCGACCCTTGATGTTGTCCTGGCCGTCGAGCCAGATGAGCATGGCGGGATCTTTGGCGACTTCGCTGAGAAGGGTTTTGAAGTTGCCGAGCGCGTTGCGGCGAAGGATGTCGTTTTGCTGAATCATCAGCGGACCGTTGGTGACCTTTTCGGCGCTGGTGGCGAAGTGGTTATGCCAGAAGTGGGTCATCTTCTCCAGCAACGGGCGGCGGGTCATGAGAATCCGCGCCGACCAGCCTACGACGGCCTGCTGAGGGCGAATCTGGCCCTTTTGGTCCTGGATGACATCCCACGAGAAATCATAAAGCTCGGGGACCTGTTCGCAGTTCAGGAGCTTGTCGATGGCACCCTTGAGGCCCCCCTGCATGTAATAGTTAACTTCTTCTTCGCTCGCTCCAAGGCCGAATCGGCGAAGGAGGTGGGCCACTTTGTCGCGTTCAGTCAGTGCCATATCAGATGCCTTAACGATCCTCAATTCTTTCGGTTCGCTTACGTACCAAAATACCTAGCTCAAAGAAAAAGAGCTAGTGGAATCACTAGCTCTTTTAATCGTTTTGACGAAAAGTCTGGTCTACTCTTCCTTCGCGCTCGAAGACTTGTAGGTTGCTTCGTTCACGAATTTGAAGAGGGTGGTGCCTTCGTAGGACGCCTTCAGAGCGTACCGGGTCTGTTCGCCGGACTTGGTCTTTCGCACCATTTTGGTCTTTCGAACATCGCCATCCGGCACTTCAACATGAGATCGAGTCTTAAGATTGTAGAACTTCATTTTTTCTCCTAAAATTGGCTACGAGTTTCCCCCTCGCCCATTCCTTCTTAGGTTCAAATTTGCCGAATTAGAGAATATCACAAACTCATCCAAAGTCAAGAGAATTTCGCGAGAATCTAGGCAAAAATGATTCTTTGCCTAGATTCAAATGAGCCTTATTTGAAGGTGATACTGCGCTCAAGGGTCATTTGAGAGCCCTTGCCGTACCGCGCGATGCCGATTTGAGTCTTGTCGCCCCAGTTAAGGTTGGACATCTGCGAGGTCAGTTCGTCGATGGTGGAAACCTTCTTTCCGCCGATCGATTGGATGACGTCGCCGACCTGGATTCCGCTCTTTTCGGCCACCGATCCGCTTTCGACGGTGGTTACCAGCACGCCCGTGACCGAGGTCGGGATGCTGTTCTTTCGACGGTTCGCGTCGGTGAGGTTATCGATTCCGATGCCAAGCTTGGCGTGACCGCTGTGGAGCGGCTGCACGTCGCCGTTATCGTCCTGATCCCTTTGATCGTTCTGCCCACCTTTGTCGCCTTGACCGAACTGCTGTCGAAGTTTGTTTTCGAAGTCCTTGAGGTCCGGGTTGCCAAAGATGTCGCCGAAGTCCTTGTTGTCGAAGTTATAGGTTCGAGCCTTGGGCGTCGTCGGCTTAACTACGACCGCCTTTTCCAGTTTGATATCGGCGGTTTGGGTCTTGCCATCGTGGACGAATTCGACCTTCACGACGGTATCCGGCGCGTTGACGAGCATCGTGTTGCGCAGGTCGATCTGGCCGTCGATGGCGGTGTTATTGACCTTGGTGATGATGTCGCCCTTCTTGATGCCAGCCTTATCCGCCGGTCCGCCGGGTTGAATATCTTCGACGTAAGCGCCGCCGGGAAGCTTCTTCTCGCTTAGTTCGAACGGCTTGAGGTCGCGAGGATAGACGCCGATCTGGGATCGAACGACTTTGCCTTTCTGGATCAGAATGTCGGCCACAAAGCGGACTTCGCTGCTGGGGATCGCAAAGGCGATGCCGTTGCTTCCACCGGTCTTCGTGTAAATCGAACTGTTCATCCCGATGACCTGGCCGTCGATGTTGACGAGCGGTCCGCCTGAGTTGCCCACGTTGATAGCGGCGTCGGTCTGGATCAGGTCGGGATAGAATCGCTCAGCTTGGCTGAGGCTCGAATCGGGGATGGCGTTCTCGCGATTGACGGCGCTGACGTGGCCGAAGGTGACGGAGTTTTCGAGGCCATAAGGCGAGCCGATGGCCATGACCATCTGACCGGGCTCGACCGACTTGGAGTCGGCCATGCCGAGGGTGGGGAAGTCGCTACCGTCGATTTTGATGACGGCGACATCCCACTCGGGGGCTCGTTTGACGGTGCCTTTGTGCTCACGTCCGTCATTGGTGATGACGGTGACTTGATCGGCGTCGCCCACCACGTGGTCGTTGGTGATGACATAGCCGTCTTTGCGGTAGATGAATCCGGCACCTTCGCTACCGGAAATCGGGATCATCTTGCCGTCTGAGTCGGACGCCCGGTTGGTGACGGCACGAATGTGGACCACGGCCGGTTTGACGTATTCGGCCAAGTGGGTCAGCGAGTCGTTGAGGTTGTGCAGCGTGGCCGCTTCTTCGGTGGTGATGTTTCCGACCAATTTGCCGCTGTAGCTCGGGCCTTTGGCGAACGCCGAATCGGCCTTGAAGCCATGCGTCATGCTAACGACGGTCGCGACGCCAGCGGCAAAACCGCCGACGATCATTGCGTATGCAGCCCATGAACGAACAGTCTTCATTTTATTTCTCTCTTTTTATTCTAATGGAATTGGAGGGGTTTTGGGTTCCCTAGATGCCGATGCTCGTGACGATGCCGGGAAACTGGGGGTTGGCCCGCACGAGAAACGGCTGAAGAAAGGACTGACGGAGGCTGGAACCGAGGTCGGCCACAACCGTGATCTTGAGTCCCTTCCAAATCTTATTGTCTGACGCTTCACCGGTGGTGATCTTTTCGTTTTGTACGTAGGTCCACTCGTACACCGTTGCACGTTGGAGGCCGTCCGTGAGTTTGAGGCACAAAATTCGGTACCGGCTATCCGTGGAGACGGAGATTCGCTGAATCTCGAAGCCAAAAGGGATGTCTTTCGGGACTATCGGCTTAAATCCTAGCTTCGGCTCGGCATCCGAGAGGCGCGACAGGCAGTTGGTTTCGTCGTAGTGAACGATTTTGACGCCGGCAACGGGCTCGATTACAAAGGTTGAGTCGTCGAGCTTGGCGGGGAATTTGATGTCGGTGACTTCGAAGCTATTGACGATCGATCCATCATTGGCCACGGTCTCCATCGCCATCGGGTAGCCGGTCGCTTCATCGAAGTGGTAGCGGAGGATCGGGACTTCATTGAACCGCGAGGTTGCGACGACGGTGACGCATCGCCGACCGATGATTCGCGAGGAGCCGTCCATCTTGAGCGTGTAGTTCTTTTCGATCAGCGGGGAGCGAAGTTTGATGTCGTGCGAAAGGGCCTGCGACGGCGAGATCAGCATGTAGCCGTCGTCGGGAAGGTACTGCTTGTACTCTCGCCCATCGTCGACATATTCGCCCTGCAGGTGCAAGGGCGCCAAGACGGTTTCGCGAATCTTGCCGTCCTTGGACCGCTGAATTTTGGTCCTCTGGGTGCCGTTGCCTTCGGAGGTCTCCTTGACGATGGCCACAATGTTGACGTTGTAGTCGCCACGCAGATACTTCGCCATCAGCTTTTCGGCGCGATCGTCGGCGAAACAGGTCGCGACGAGGCTACCGATGACGAGAAGACTAACGGCCTTCAAAAGTCGTGTAGTGACCAATTGGCCCTCCGAAGGCCGTATCTGGACCCGAATTCATCATTTGGTCTCTAACGATCTGCTCACGAATGCTCTCGTCCCGTTTGCGGCTGGCTTCTTGGCTCTGTTGCTTCGAGGAGAAGACGGCCCAGCAGACGATGGGGATGGTCACGGCCAGGGCAAGGCTGACATAACTGAGCCTTGGCCGCACGAGTTTGTGCTGAACCTGCTCGACGAACAAGGTCGGCGGCTCGGGAGTCGTCGGCATATCGCGAAGCAAGGTCTGAACCGTACGAAGGCTCTCTAGCTCAGCTTGACACTCGCGGCACTCGTGGACGTGGTGGCGGACCTGCAGCATTTCGACGCCAGACATTTCGCCGTCGAGGTATGCGGACAGTTTGGACTGGACGCGATTACAGGACATGGGCGTACCTCCCGTAGGATTCGGGCGCGTTGTCCAGAAGGAAAGTTCGGAGCTGGACGCGTCCTCGGTGGATTCTCGACCGAACGGTTCCGACCGAGGTTTCCATGATCTCGGCGACTTCTTCGTAGGAGAGTCCTTCGATGTCGGCGAGGATGACGGCGAGCCGGAACTCGGGGTTCATCTTGTTAAGGCCGGTTTGGACGATCTCGGAAAAACTACTGTTGACAAGTTCGTCGCCAGGGACATTGGAATGGTCTGCGATTTCGAAGGCCTGTTGTCCATCACTGCCGGAATGGTCGAGCGAGCTAGTTTTGAGCTTCCCTCGGCGGCGGATCAGGTCGATGTGCGCATTGGCGATGATGCGGTACATCCAACTGTTAAACGGCAGTTTCTCGTCGTATCGATGGAAGAATCGAAAAGCGCGGATATACGCTTCTTGGAGCAGGTCTTCGGCGTCGGCGGCGTCTCCAGTCAATCGAAATGCAACAGAAAAAGCTTGGCGGTACGAATCTCGCATCAATCGCTCGAAATTGGCTGAGCGATCGAGGGTTCCGGTTCGGTTTTTTACCCAACTAAGCATTGCTTACTCTACGAAATAGATCATACGCTCTTGCCTGGCTATTTCGTTCCCGGCGTCGGCGATAACAGAATTCGTCCCAGGACGGCGTCCAGAACGAGGGCAGGATTGGCATTGCCGAGGATTCGCTTATGGGCTTCCGTGAGGAGGGCGACGGCCTGAGAGCGGTTGGGATGGCGTTTGCTGATGGCGAGGGCGGCCAGCTCGATGATGCGGGCGTTGGAGTTGCGGATACCGAGCTTTTCGAACTCTTCAAGGCGTTCGGCGAGCTTGCGAAATTCGTCGCCCAGGGAGAGAGCGCCGTGTCGACTTTCGGCGACGATGCGGTCGGCGAAGCGAATGATGTCGCGATAGAGGTCTTGGTTGGCGGAGATGCGCTCCAGAGTGCCGGGCGCGCCATCGGCGAGGAGAACGATTTCGTCGGGAAGGCCCGGATGGCTTTGGGTCAGTTCTTCTTTGGTGGGCAATTCGCAGTTGACGACCAGACAACGCGAGAGGATGGTGGCGGGGATCTGGCTGACCTGGCTAGTCGTGAGGATCAGCTTGACGTACGCCGGGGGTTCTTCGAGAGTCTTCAGCAGCGAGTTGGCGGAGTCGTGGTTGAGGCGGTGGACGTCCTCGATCCACACAACCTTGTGGCGCGAGTAGAGCGGGGCTACGCGCACGAACTCGATGAGCGGCGTGGGGTCGTCGGGGCGTTTGGCCGACGGCGTGGAGATTTGGCGAAGCTGGATTTGGTATCCGGCCCCGGTCGGCGCAATGTGGAAAAAGTCGGGATTAGTGCCGCGGCGGAAGGAATCGGCGGCGCGGTCACCTTCGCCGGATGATAGCCAAGCTTCGGCCATTTGGTTTACAAGGAGGGTTTTGCCGCACCCACGGGGACCATAGAGGAGAACGGATGCGACTCCGCTGGACGGATCGCCCAGAATCGGCGCGAGCTTGCGAGCTCGTTCGAGGCCGACAATCGTGGTCAAAACCGCTCGAACTCCTCGACAGGAAGCAGGAAGAGGACAGCACCACCGACGGGGACCTTAACGGCGGACGGGGTGAAGGCGGCGGTAGGATTGGTTTCGAAGGGAGCCACGTTGAGAAGTTGTTCGCGGCTTTGGCAGTTTGCGGCGATGAGGGCTTTGAGGTCACCGACTTCGCCGTCTTGAACACCGATGAGGAAGGTGGTGTTGCCTTCGCGCAGGAATCCACCGGTGGAGCCGATGATGGTGAATTTGAATCCGGCGTGAACGAGCTCGTCGATAATTTTGCCTTTGTCCCGGTTATGGATGATGCAAACGGCGAGCTTCATGAACTGACAGCATTATAAACGAAAAGCCCCTTGCCGTGGCGAGAGGCTTTTCGATGACAGAGCCTGGATTTTATTCGCAGGCGGTCTTGAACGGGCTCCACATCGACTGCGTCGGGCCCTTGGCGCGGAGGTCGTAGACGACGGACTTGGCGTTGAGGCTCTTGGCGCTGGTGTCCACGCGAACGACGTTGATCTGGCCGGAGTATCGAGCATCGATGTTCTTGAGAACAGGGATGTTGGAAGCGTCATCCGGATCCGGGTTACCGAGAGCGCCGAAGTTCAGCTTGTTGTTGCCGAGGTGCTTCCAGTAGTGCGGATAGCTGCCCGTCGGGGTGAAGCCGTTCATGGTGCACGCACCGCTGGTCGGCTGGGCCGGGAGAGCGTTGTAGTAGGTGGCGTCGGCGAAGAGAAGGGTGTTGGACACGTTCTCGACCGAGGTTGCGGACATCGCTGCGTTGGACTTCAGGAGGTAGTTGTTCGCGGCGACGGAGTTCTGTCCACCGTAGGCGAAGAAGCCGACGTCCCACGTGCCTTTGTCCTGATAGTTGGCCCAAGCGTCGGAGTTACCGGCGACCTTCCAGATGTCGTCGTTCTTAATGTAGGGAGCGAGCATCTGGTTGAAGAAGCAGGCTTTGATGGTGTTTGCACCATCGCTGTCGAACTTTGCCTTCTTGGGATCGCTGGCGGCGAGGCTCAGGTAATACGGGTTGATGGCGCCGGAAGAAACGCTCCATCGGTAACCCGGCAGCGTGTCATCGTTGTCGGCCAGGTAGATCTGGAGTCCGGTTCCGATCTGCTTCATCTGCGCGAGGCCAGCCGACTTCTTGGCGGCCAGCTTGGCTTGAGCGAAAACGGGGAAGAGAATGGCAGCGAGAATCGCGATGATGGCGATAACGACAAGGAGTTCGATAAGCGTGAATGCTTTCTTCATTTGATTGATCTCAGGAATAGGTCGATTGTCGAAACAGGCGCGGCAACCTCTGAATCGCTCATGCTTTGCGCAGGCAATTATTAAGAATGCTCGTCGCTGGAATCCACCATGGATTCCGATTTTGAGTTCACAGACCTTGTGAAAATGACGTCTTCGTCGGAAAACGTCGATGGTTTTCTTAACAATCGACGAACAGGCAACATCTTAACACGAATTGCGCCAGATGCGATAAATTGGGGGAAATCTTGGGATTTTCCAACGAAAAGGAGTCTGATCCTGTCGATGGACGCGAAAAAATAGCCGCCCGCTTTGCAGCGGACGGCTATTTTGGTTGGCCTTAGTTCGAAGGGCCGTCGCCGGGGGGCGGCGGGTTGTCCTTCATGGCCTTTTGGTTGATAGCCTTTTCTTTGTCGGCTTGCTTCTGAACCGCGCTAACATCCACGCTACCGCCTGCGGGTGCACAACCAGCGACGACGCATGCGGCGAGGAGGAAAAGAACAAGCTTTTGCATCAGACTACTCAAGACCCCATTGCGGCCACGGCTGTGTCCAGACTGGCTTCGCCGAGATCGTCCAAGCACCGGTACCAATACCGCATGCCGGTCGCGAACTGACCGAGTACTGAGCAGCGGTCGGGGTGTTGGCCAAGAATCGACCCACGGCGATGGTCTTCGTGTGACCGTCGCAGTAGCTCAGGTTGATGTTCTGAGCGAACGGAACGCGAGAGGCGTCCGGCGTCGTGGAAGTCTGGTTGCAGGAAGAGTCCGTCGCGTAGAACTTTGGAATCCATGCTTCGCGAACAGCAAACGGATAAGCGGTTCGAGTCTGAGTACCGGAGGAGCTGTCAAGGAAGACAGGAGCAAAGTTGACCGTCGGGTCGACCAGTTCCATCAGGAGCATCGTCTGAGCGACGTCCGGAACGTTGGTTTGGCTGCCACCGAGCCAACTGTTTCGGAAAGCGCCGTTACCGTTGATCGAGGAACCGTAGGTGTTCAGCGCGCCGGTGATCGAGAGGTTAAGCGCGTAAGAGCCCATCAGCTCACCGTTGGTGCCCCAGTTGGAGAACTGCTTGTAGTCGATCGCCGGGTGGACGAAGAGACCGAAGTTCTTGACATAAGGCATGACCCACTTCTGCCAAGCGTAGTGGTTCATTCGGTAGTAGTAAGGTCCAGCACCGGTACAGCCTGCACCGTTGGCATTGAACGGGTTGCTGTTCAAGTCTGGGTTCAGGGAGCTGCCAGGTTGACAGTCGTCGTTGCGAGGATAGACGTCGTCGTAGTCAGCCGAGTACATGATGATCGACAGACCGATCTGCTTCTGATTGCTAATAGATGCCGCTTTCTTAGCCGCAGCCTTCGCCTGGGCGAAAACCGGGAAAAGGATCGCTGCAAGGATAGCGATGATCGCGATAACGACCAAGAGCTCGATGAGCGTAAATGCTTTTTTCATTGCCTAAGGATTCCAGTGATTTCGTTGCTTCCGCACATCCTGTGCGCGCTTCGCAACAATAGATAGACCGCTCCTGCAAAGAAAATGGTGATGGGATCGTGTTAACGAAATGTTAAGGACCTGGTTTTCCTCGCCTATCTTAATATATTTTACAGCTTAGAGCTAAGGAATGGAATGTTAAGGCTTCGTTTTCCATTCGGTTGTTCAAAACTTGTATATTTTCCAAGTTCTCGATAGCGTGGCGTGGCCACTCTTGGCCAAAAAGGATATCGATAGGAAGCTTTTCGTATTCGTACTCATATGGAGGTTGTTTCCAGGCGAATCCGGGGAGATCGGTCTCGGGTCCGGCGGCCTTGAAGCGATCGAGTTGGCTTCCCGACGAATCGTGCAAACCGGTTTGGCGGACGCACTCCTGCAAGATAGCGACGTAAGCGAGAACCGGCTGGAACGTGGCGCGGTCGGTGACGTGAACGAACACTCCGTTGCAGATTTGCCCAGCGTATTTGTTAAAGGTTGGCTCGAATTGGATGGGGCGGAAATAGACGCCCTTTAGCCCTGACTGGTTCAGCGCATCGGCAAGGCGAGGGCCATCTAGCCACGGGGCTCCAACGGTTTCGAAGGGTTTCGTCGTTCCTCGACCCTCGCTCAGATTGGTGCCCTCGATGAGGCATCCGCCGGGATAGACGACGGCGGTTTCAACGGTTGGCATGTTGGGCGATGGCATCACCCAGGCGTAGCCGTTATGGTCGGCAAAGGAATCGCGGTCCCAACCTTCGATCTTCATGATCTCGACCGATGCTTTGGGATAGAAGCTCTGGTTGACGTGGCGGGCGATCTCGCCGATGGTGAGCCCGTGGCGGAGGGGGAGCGGATGAAGCCCGACGAAGGAGGCGTAAGCGGGGTCGAGCAGGGTTCCTTCGACCTTTGAGCCAATGGGGTTGGGGCGGTCGAGAACGAGCATGGGGATTCCCAAGCGCTCGGCGGCCTTCATGGTGAGGGACGTCGTCCAGATGAAGGTGTAATAGCGGGAGCCGACATCGGGGAGGTCGACGAGGATGAGATCGACACCTTCGAGCATGGCTTCGGTGGGCTCGCGATGCTCGCCGTAGAGCGAGTAGACGGGAAAGCGGAGCTTTTCGGCACCTTCGCCTTCCCACTCGATCATGTTGTCTTGGGTGGTGCCGAACAGGCCGTGTTGAGGGCCGAAGACGGCAGCTATGGTGAACCCGGCTTGGCTGTGGTTCTGTTCGAGGAGGTCGAGGATGTGTTTGTAGTCACGATCGACGCTGGCTTGGTTGCAGACGACGGCGATGCGCTTGCCCTTGAGGGCCGAGAAACCGGCGGATGTGAGAATGTCCAGTCCGGTCATGAGTGGCATGGCGGTTAGTTTACATGTCGGGGCGGGTTAGAGTTGGGAGTTGGGAGTCGGGAGCAAACGCCGTATCGGCCGCAACAAAAAAAGCCCCGGCTTCACAGCGAGGAAGCCAGGGCCTTGTCGTTCCACTTCGCCTTAGGCGGCAAAGTCGTCAGCGAGCTGATTGTTGAGATAGAGTTGGAGTCGGACCTCTTGCATTCGAGTGAGCTTTCCGTGTTTGTGTGGCTTTGCCTCCGCTAGCGGTGCCGGTCGATCGGCTGTTCGTTTTTGAACCGTGTTGAGGAGCCACTTCTTGGTGTTCTCGATCTTGTTGACGATGCGACGAGTTTGTTTTCGTCTCCATGCCCTGGTACGGTCTTTCATCTCAATAGGTACCTGCCTTGTTTCCAAGTGAATTCGAACCAGCAATTATCCGGTTCTTAACTTCAGGATACGAAACCTGGTGGTTTCCTGTGCCTAAGGTAGGGCTATTTGGGCCTTTTTGGGGACAATTTCGGTAACCTTCGTAGGTTCATGAACCGGATGAGGGAGTTTGGAGGCGAACCAAATGGAAGACCAGTCCGCGGAGTCTAACTATCCGCGGCCGGACCGGCTGGAAAACCTTCGCACCCTCCGTGTGGCCAATCTCGACGGGTCATTTGCGACGGCTTTCGCGACCCTCATTGGCGGTGGATTCATCGTCGGCTATATCAAGACGGTTGCGCCGGGGAAGGGTGCCGACCTTTGGATCGGTCTGATCACCTCTCTGCCTGGGTTTCTGGGGCTGATCCAGATTCCGGGCGCGATTTGGGGTCGGAGTTTTCCGAACTATAAGGGCTTTATTCGCATTCCCGCATTCATCTGGCGAATGCTCCATATTCCGATTGCGATTCTGCCGCTTTTGGCCCTGACGGCCGATATCAAGCTTGGGATCATTTTGGGGTGCGTGTCGTTGGCGGCGGCGATCATCAATATCGTCAACCCGATCTACAACGACTGGCTGGCGGAGATGATTCCGGGCAACTCGCGCGGAGTTTTCTTTGCCAATCGCAACGCACTGATGGTGGCGGTGGGCGCTTCGGTGGGCCTGCTTGGTGGCTATATCGTCAAGAAGTTCCAAGACATCGGCATGACCTCGCAGGGGTATAGCGCGGTCTTCAGTTTCGCGGTCGTTTGCGCGTTCACCAGTTGGTTTTTCTTCTCGCAGATGCATGACATCCCACGGGCAGAGCCGGTTAAGCAGAACGTTAAGGAGGCGATCAAGGCGTTCGCGGTTCCGTTCAGCGACAAGGATTTTCGCCGCGTCCTCCTGTTCCTGTCGATCTTTATTTGGGGGCAAGCGATGGCGGGGAATTTGTGGGCCGCGTTCGCCTTCGAATCCCTGAAGTTCAACCAGCTTCAGCTTCAATTCTGCGCGATCATGCACGCGGCGGGGAACATCAGCATGTCCAAGCTGTGGGGCTATTTGGCCGACAAATATGGCAACAAGCCGCTGCTGATGGTGGGCGGGTTTGGCATGCTGCTGAGCCCGTTGGCGTGGCTGTTGGCGAGGGATACGCCGGGCGACCAGGCGACGACTTTCAACTTGGTTCTGCTGATCTCCAGCCACTTCTTGATGGGGGCGAACTGGAGCAGCGTGGCCATTTGCCAGTTCAATCTGCTTTTGTCGACGGCGAAGCCATCGAACCGGGCGACCTATATTGGGGCCGGGTTGGCCACCCAGTCGTTCATCAGCGGCGTTGCGCCAATGGTCGGCGCTATTTTGCTGGCGGAAGGGCGCGGTTTCTTTACGGGTTTCCTGGCCTACCATGCGGTTTTTTGGACCACGATCGGCATTCGGATGATCGCTTTGTTCTTCCTAGCGCCCATTCGTGAAGAGGGCTCGACGAGCATTCGGGAGACCATTCGGGCCTTGAAGGGCGTGACACCGCAGGGGATGCGGGCGATGAAGCGGTACACGGAGAGCGACAGCGCGATCAAGCGCGAATCGGCGATCGAGAAGATCGCGGGCCAGAAGCTTTCGCTGGCGACTTCGGAGATGATCGACGCGCTTCACGATCCATCGCCGCGCGTGCGGCGGCAAGCGGCGGCGGCATTGGGGCGGCTGGGTGATCCGGCGGCGGTACCCGAACTGCTTCATCAGTTGGAGCTTCACCCCGACCTGGTTGAGGAGGAGACGGTGCATGCATTGGGCGAGATTGGCGACATGTCGGCGATTCCTGAGTTGACGAAGTTGTTGCAAAGTCCGATTCCTCTTCTGCGCCGCGCTAGCCTGCGAGCCATCGCCAAGATTCCTGGGGCGGCGAAGAGCGAAGAAGCCATTCAGAGCTTGATTGCTTCGGCGGAGGATACGCGTGACCCTGATCTTCGCCGGTCGGCCCTGCAGGCCCTTCGCTACCTGGATGTGCCGAATATCGCCTCGACGGTTTCGCACGCTTTGCAGGATCGTCATCCTAGCGTGCGCATCGCGGCGGCGGAGGCTTCGGCCGAACTTGAGATTGCGGATACGGCGGACGCATGCCGGGCTTCGCTGGCGTTGTACGACGACGAAGCCTGTGCCGAGGTGGCGTATGCGCTGGGTGTGAATGGAAACCTAGATGATGTTCCGCGCATTTTGGCGGTCGCCCAGACGTGCGTGTCGATGATCACGCGTCGGCGTTGCTTACTGGGCCTGGCCCGGATTTATGGCGTGGAGAAGAGTCTTTATAGGGCGCTGATGAGCTCGGGCATGGAGCGTGACAAGCTGTTGATTAGCTTCTTGACGGTGAGCGGAAAGAAGTCGCGGGCGGCGACGAAGGCATTGGAGGCTCACTCCAGGGAGGATGAGGACACTGCGGTGCGGGAACTGAATTTGGGCAAGGACGCCGAAGCGCTGACGTTGTTCCACGTGGAGGAATTGTTTGTTCTGGCGGCGTGTATTTATGCTGATAGGATGAACAAACGGGCCGCTAAGGGCAAAGAGTAATGGGACGCCTAGCTCTCTCCGTTCTGCTGATTTCGTCGCTATGTGGCTGTGGCCGCAGTCGCCCTATCGACGCCAAGGCAGACAGTAAGCCGGTTTTTGACATGTCTTCGAATAAGGAAGATCATGTTTGGCCAGGCATGGCAGACCGGGTCGATGTGATCGGCGAAGAAAAGGGCGAGTTAGCAGCGGACATCGAGCGGAGGTTGACTCCGATCTTCGTAAAGAAGCCAAATATCAAAGCGGCCTACCTCGTACACGTTCGATACAACGAGCGGGAGGAAAGCGTGGCGTGTGCGATCGACCTGGGAGGCGGTAAGACCGACAAAGATCTCCGAGAAGCGGTTTCGAGGGCATTTCGCCAAACAAATCACCGAAAGGGAACAGTTTTGGATATCTTCGCCGCTGAAGGCGAGATGTTATCCAACCTTACGAGCAAGGCCAAGCCATTCTATCGAAAGCAGGGCTAACGAACATTCATTCGGCTTCCGACGTCATAATAAGAGAACAACAAGGGGGCGTCAGGGTTCGACAGAACTGCAGTGACTCTTCGTTGCGAGCCGTGGATTCTCGTTGGCCACGTAAAAAACGAGTAAAAAAGTAACTGCGAACAACAACTTCGCTTTCGCTGCCTAAGATGCAGTGCGTGAGCCAGAGTCGAGCCGGTAGGCCCTGATCCTCGCGTCGCAAATCCGGATCGCTTGACGAGCTTCTGTTCGTAGTAAGTTGAGCTAAAACTAATCGAACTGGGTGACGGGTCAGGTGGTCTCGGCAGAGACCCGCACCGAGATTCAGTACAGAGAAGACGCTCGTGGGAACGCTGGGAAGCCAGTTTTGGAAGGGGGTTCAATTCCCCCCGCCTCCACCAAATCTCCGTTTTTAGACTTCAGGAGTCAGGCTTCTGGCTTCAAATCGCAACTGTTTTTTAGGTTCAATCGTAATTGCAGTGTCGGTGAACCGCGTCGTTGTTAAGCCAAAGGTTTTGTCCCGCTTTCGGTTTGCGCTTGTTAGCTACGCGCTTGTCGTCCTTGTCACGCTTGCTGTTGTGTACGTGCGCCAAAGCCAGAGGCAAGACTTTCTCCGTGACTACTCGACTGAGCAGTGTCGGATCGTCGAGAAGAAGATTCAAAGGAAACCTGGCCTTGTGCAGCGGGTACTGCACTGTCCAGGACCGGTTGCGAACCGCACCGAGCAAATCGACGCATCTCAACTGGAGGTGCCTGCGATTGGGCAAAGCATTGAAGTCTTCTACAGCAGGTCGAATCCGACCCTGTGGCTTTCTAAGCCGCCGACGGCCGATTGGAATTCGAGCATTGCCATTTGGGAATGGCTGGTTGTTTTGGGGATTGCCGGTGGCATTGGGGCTTGGATTGGGTTCCAGTGGTGGCCGGTTCGCAAAGACCTCAAGCGGTTAGAATGCATGCCGCTTGTCGTGGCGTCGCTAGTGAAATCCGAAGATGTGGAGTCCGACAAGGTTCACGCCTGGATTGAGTTTTGGTTTGAGGAGAAGAAGTACAAGGCGGATTTGGCGGTGCCGAAAGATCGCGTCGGAAGGTTCCTCGACGCGCGCAGGTTCTTGTTGGAGATTGAGAATAATGATCCCCACACGATTCGCTACCACTTTGGTTCGACTTACTGTCTGTTGCTTCCGCCGCTGAATTGATAGGCCATTTGATCAGAGGCCGTTCGCTCTTCCGGTAATTAGGGGTCGCCCCGATTCCGCTTTGCTCATCGGGGTCTTCGACTTCGCTCCTTGGACTTTTTTTTGAATCGCGGACTTTACCCAGGCCTCTGTTCCTCTGGAACTCCGACCCGGGCTAACATGGAACGGGCCTTCAGCCCTGCGTCGGAGCCAGTTGTAGGTTGGCTGGTTTCGCCGCAAGTTGGTCCATGCCATGTTAAGCGCTCAAGTTCGGATAAAGTAACCTAGATTTGAACCAACCCGTATCTATTCTCGTGAGTGAGGTTCGGTTGAAGCCGAAGTTTATTACGGGCTATCGGCAATCGTTGGGGTTTGTTGGCGTCTGTTTTTTTGTCGCCGCATTGGCGCTTGCGTATGTGGAATCTGGGCGGGCCGGGTTCGTGACCGACCATACGGAGACGACATGTACGGTTGCTTCCCGATCGATGGGAAAGACTTCCTCTTTAGAGCTTCGCTGCGACGACCATTTTCCTCGGGAAGAGTCGACAGTCGGCCAATCCGTGTACGACGAGAACCCGGTTGGCACCCAATTCCCCATCTTCTATGCCAAAAATGCGCCCCAGATTTGGGAGCGGTTCGCGCCAACGGCCACTTGGAGTCAGGCCAGGGCTAAGCAAGAGTGGTTCATCTTGGCTGGAGTTGCCGCGGTAGCCGCCATGATCTTTCGAGCGATTTGGCGAGCTGGGCAGGGCGAACTCGCCTTTCTTCGACATGCGGAGCTTCTCGACGCCGAAATCGTGGATGTCGCCAATGTCGATACGAGGCAAAATCGGGCAACCCTGAGGGTGAAGTTTCGACTTGATGGCGAGTGGAAGGAATTGTCTTTGGATGGCGGTACAGGGGATTTAGGGCAGTACTACACGGACCGCCAAATTCGCGTTGCGGTTCAAGATGGTCAGCCGATAGAGATCAGGGCTCTCAACAAGATGAACTTTGCTGAGCCGTGCCCGAAGGTCCCAAGCGATACCAGCATCGAAAGTCCCAGCGGCTGAACAACTCTCCTTAGATGCTCGTTGATGGCTTTCCATCTGGAACACGCCATGAAGCTGGGAATTTCCGAATCTCGAACCAAGGTCAGGATGGCTGACCTCGAAAACGCCTTCCTCGACTTTCTATCGAGCCACTCCACCACGATCCTGCGATGGGCGATAGCAGTAGTCTTCATCTGGTTCGGGGCGTTGAAGCTGGTTCCGGGCGTAAGTCCGGCCGAGGCGATCGCAGGCCGGACGCTTCAAGAGTTGTCGCTTGGCGTGCTCAAACCGTCGTTGTCGCTCCCGTTGCTTGCGCTTTTGGAGGTCACGATCGGATTTGGGTTTCTGTTTGGTCGTCGACTCAAGCTCACTCTATGGCTTTTGATGGGGCACATGGCGGGCACGCTGACGCCGTTCGTGCTGTTTCCTCACGAGAGAGACGATGTCGAGTTTTGGCGTACCGACGATGCTGGGCCAGTACATCCTGAAGAACTGCGTTTTGATTGCCGCCGGGCTGGTGTTGTTCGGCAGTCTGAGGGCGACTGCCGAACCAACTGGGGCTAGGACCTAATTCGAGGCATTGTCCACGAAGCAAATGCTGTCTGGCGTGTTGAAGGCTACCGACGTTCCGCCAGTACACACGAGTGACGGGAAGGGAATCGGTGTATCACCCCATCCTTGGTATGGATAGTAGTTGCTATCGAGCGTGTACTGCCGAGAGGCATGGATGTAGTTTTGGGGATTACCGAATGCGCGCAAAGTGACCTGATTTTTGGGGAATTTGTTGGTCGCCAGAGTGTAGACCTCGCTACCATTAGCGCTGATTGTTGAGGCAAGCGGCACCGAACCGTTGAAGGCAAAGCCATGTTCGAGCGCGAGGGTTTGAGAGTTATACATCTGCCCTACGCTCATCAGAATCGAGTTTCCGACAGCCGTGAACCTTCCGCCTAGGGCAGTGTAATCGGAGGGGTTCGCTCTGGCGAAAATGTTCTTTGCGCCGGGCGTGAAACCGGACGCATCGAACGTGAACACCTGGTTTTGATTGAAGATTTGGGTGGCCACGATCTTGTTCGGGCCGAGCCACGCCGCTGAGGAGAAACCTCGTGGAGCGTTGGCGCTAATGACGGTTCCATGATCCACGACGATGATCGCATGGTTGCCGTGGGCATCGTGGTGGACGACAAGGATTCGGTCTTCATCATTGGGATCGACGATGATCTGCCCAATTCGAGACGTGATGCCAGGGAAAGTTACCGAAATCGGAGCCGATAGAGTTTCGTCAGGAAGGCTCATTTTCCGGACCGAGTTGGCACCTTCAAGACCGATCCACATCGACTGCCCACTGGGCGTGACGGTGAGAGCGCTGGCGACACCGCCGACGGGAATGGTGCGGGTGATGGTCGCCGTCTTGGGGTCGATGACGGCGATAGTCTGACTTGCCGGGTCGTTCGCGCCCATGGCAGACCAGAGAATCTGTCGGTTGGCCTCCCATTCGAGAGCGTTGGATTGGCGATTGAGGATTCGCGAAGCCTGGCTGGGTTGCGGGCCGATCACCATCTCTCGGACGAGCCAGATAGAGCCGAGGGTAACCCGGATGGGAATGGTTCCTTCATCGGTAAGGGTTGCCAGGCCCGTCGGAGAAATCGTTACCGAGGGATTGGCGTGATCAACTTCGTAGTGGGTGATCCGATCGGGAGAGGCCAGGTACCATGAGTTGGGTCCCACTCTGTCCCTAGCCGCGATATTTACGTGGGACTGAACGGTCGTGCCAGCGACCAAGTTGTTCCAGCCGAAGTCGCATTGGAAATATCCGTATCGATCGATCACGTTGAATGCGACGCCGAATTTTGGGGTCGCACTGCTTGGACCTAATGAGTCGGTGAAGGTGGCATCGTTTTTAAACCAGATGTTGGCCACGTTCCACGCGACGTCGGTGCCGCCAGCGTTCGTTTCGGAGAAGTACTCGAGCTTGACTGCATGGTTGCCGGGCATGGGCCGAGAAGGAGGTTCCGACGCAAATGTCCTCGGCAACCTCGACTTTGGCGCATTGACGACCCAGGAAAGGTCTGCCCCAGGTCCCGAACCGTCGGCAATCGTTATTCGAACCGATTGAATGGCGTCGGGATGGCCCTCCGATGCCTCAATGGGTAGGAAGATCGTGAATTTGTTTGAGAGCTGGGTCTTTGCGCTGGTGACATCCATTGTCGCGGCTCCGCCGCAACCGAGAAGAAGTAACCCCAACATCAAGCCAGCACAATCCGTGTGCTTTCGAGCCATGACTTAGATAATTATATGCCTTTGCCAGTATTTTTACAGGGTTTTACGGATTAAAGGGTGTCAGAAGCAGTTTCTGGAAGCTGACGGGGCCGTGGTCGCCTTGGAGAAGAATCGGTCCGGGCTCGCCTTCGTTGGAGTCCAGTGCACCCCCGGTGATGCCGGGAATCGTGTCTTCGACGACTAAGTGGCCGTTCAGTTCGACTGTGACCTTTCGGCCGATCAGTTCGATCACCGCGTGGTTCCACTCTTCGGCGGGATGGATGGCGTTGCGGTTTGGCGCAAAGAAGCCGTAGATGGCCGCAGAAGAGCCGACGGACGGCTCGGAACCGAAATCGTCGAGAATCTGGAACTCGTATCGCCCGCGAAGGTAGATGCCGCTGTTGCTCTTTTCCGGGTAAGTGTATTCGGCCTCTAGCCGGAAGTCGGTGAATTTCTGGATGGAGACGATGTCGGTGCCCTTGGCCGAATTCACCAGGATGCCGTTTTCCATCGACCAGTTGAAAGCCATATCCGTCCATCGGGCAGTAAAGCCTTCGAGACCAGCGGCGATGAGATCGATAGGTTCGCCGGGGGTGCCGGCAGCGCGGTCCATGGCGGGGGCACGGGTGCCAGACACGGGGTATGGCTCGTCCTCCCAAATCCAGGCTTGGCCAGAGATGTAATCGCCCTCGATGGTCAGCTCGAATCGGAGGTCGGACTTGCAGCCCTCGTACTGCGGCGGAAGTGCGAAGGAGAGGCGATTGCCGTCGATAACGATGCTGGGGATGGGGCGGGAACTGCCCCAGATGCCAACGTAGCGGCCAACGATCTCGCCTAAATCATTGGAAATCTCGAACCAGGATGGGAAGGGGCCGGAGGGGCGATGGACGGTGACGTCCCACGCGCCAAGGACAGAACTCATGGCCGAGAGTTTACTTGCGTTGTGTCCCGGCACTTCGGCGCCGGGACACAAAGTGTCACCCTTAAAGGCTCGGAGCGTGGGGCACGACGTACAGACCCTTGGCAGTCAGGACGGCAAAGCCGGTGGCTCCAAACCGCGTGGTTTGGATGACGCCTTCCGATGAAGCGCTGTCCAGAGGCAGGGTTGCAGCTTGGATCGGGCCCATGCTCGACAAGTCGAAGCCTCGAATGATTCTCGGATAAGAGCCGGCGACGGTCAGCCAAGCCGAATTTCCATTCGAGTCGGTCGCGACGCTTTCGTAGGCTTCCGAGCCGTTCGTCAACTGTCCCTGAGATGTCAGGAAACCGCTGGAGAAAACGTCTCCGTTTTGGAAGTAGACATTGTTGCCTGCAAGGCCGATGTTGCCGCTATGGGCGTTGGGAGCATCGACCGAGCCGAGGACCACGGCATCATTGGTGTCCATCAGGACTCGGTAGATCGTGTTGTTCCCACCATTCTGGATTCCGTCGACCGTCTGCGAAGATGTCCAAACGACTGTGGCGGCGGTGTCGAGGGCAGGGGCGGTTTGGTTCACGATTACGCCGCTGCGATAGAAGATCGGACCCATTGCATGCTGTCCGCTAGCGTCTGACAGGCAGACGGCGATGTCGGTCGTCGAGTTCGGTGCGAACTTGATATCGGAGGCGATTCCGCTTGCATAGAGCGAACTGAAGTCGATGGTGGCCCCGGCCGTTCGGCTGGTGAGATCGACGACACGCAAAGTACTCGAACCGTTGATGCCGACATAGGCGACGGTTCCATCGGCGGAGACAGCAATCGCACCTGGGTTCGAACCGACCGCGATCGGCGTACCGATAGTGCCGGTGGCGGGATCGATGTCCACGATAGAATCGGGGTAGGCGGTTGACGCGCCAAACGTGCCCCAGAACTTATTGTTTCCGGCATCGTAGGCGATATGGTTGGCGAGGAATGTGTATTTTGTGAAGGTCGCCGCGGGCGGAGTGACATGGACCGAGGTCGAACCGGTCACCGCTTCAAAAGTAGCTTGGACGCCGATCGTCCCTTCGGCGACGCCGGTCAGCGTCTTTCCAGCGAGAGTCGCAAAGGGAGGATTACCGGGCAAGGTGATGTCAACAAGGTCCTGGGGAAGAGCCACAACGTCTGCGCCGCTTCGGCCAGAGACGGTGACGGTTTCGAACGTGTTTGCGGCTAGGTCGGGAGCGGTGACCACGAGCGAGGTGAGCGTGCTGTTGTAGGTGACCGTGCCGAAGGCGGTGCCATCAGGGTTCAGGACGGTGCCGTTCGAGAGCACTTCTATGCTGGCGGAGGCTGATGCGACGTTCGTTCCTGCGCCAGCGGCGGCGTTGAAGAAGGTCACGCTTAGCGTGCCGTGGCCAGATTCGACCGAGCCAGGACTCTGGTAGAAGACGGTTTGGGCGGTAAGGCCAGCGGGGCGATCGACGGTCCAAGTGGTTGGCGTTCCCCCTGTGGGCGTGAACGTGATAGTTGCCGATTTAGCGTAGCTCGGACCCTGCACGTCGCGAGTCAGGGCGGCCCAAGCAATTGGTACCTTGGGCGAAGTCAAACCGGAAGAAGAGCTGAGGGCACCGCCACAGCCAGATAAGGAAAACGAAGCAAGAATTGCAAGGACGAGAGACCCCGTAACGACGCGAGATCCAGATTGAATAGCCATATTGATCCACAGCGGCGCAACATAGGTGTTGAACCCGGCACTAGCCCTCTACCGGTCCAGAAAAAGACTCCCCACCGCGCCTATTTGAATTCTAGGCCAAGCCCGCCCCACAAAGAAAGTCCTATAAGAATTTTCACTGAGTTGTCGTTTGGATGTTCAAAAGCTTATGTTCATAGTTTACAAATATGTTCAGAAATGACCACATTCACAAAATGCTCCCCTATCATGGGGATTGACGGAGGACGATGATGTCTACCTGGCGCGAAATTTCCGACCACATCAAGAATCGTATCGATTCTGGTGAATTCAATTTTGGCCAGAAATTGCCTCGAGAAGCCGAGCTAGGGGAGGAGTACTCCGTCAGTCGTTCAACGATTCACCGTGCCCTCGAGCTTCTCGAATCCCTGGGCTACGTCGAGAGTCGTAAACGCGGCGGAACATATGTTCGCAAGGAGCCGCGCGAGAAACGCCACCTGGTCGCCCTTATTTTTGATAGGGTGGCTAAGAACTTCGACTTTCCGTCTTCAGAAATGATCGACGGCATCAAGGATGCCTTGGGCGATCAGTTTGGGCTGGTCCTGTGCGACTCCAAAGATTCCATCGAGCGCGAGGCGAACTTTTTGTCGCGCATGTCTCGCGAGACAGATGGAATCATCTGCTTCCCGATCGCCGACCAGCGGGATGGAACGTTTCTCGAAAAGCTCCACGCGACGGGCTTTCCGGTTGTGGTCGTCGACCGAATTCCAGTTGGCTTCAAGGGCAGCGCGGTGATCTCGGACGACCGAGGCGCGACCCTGTCGGCGATCCGCATGCTTCGCGACCACGGGCATAAACACATCGGCTTTCTTGGCTTTCATAAGGAGACGGTTACGTCGGCGATGGCCCGTTACAATGCGTTTCTGGAAGGCATGCGGGAGTGCTTTGGCATCGACGGAGAGCCTTTCGTGCGTTGGATTGGGCGCGAGTTCGAGATGAACGGCGACTTGCTTCAGACCTCGATCAACGACATTGTTTTTTCGATGACCAAAGGACCCCAGCAGGTTACGGCGCTGTATTGCATCCAGGACGACATTGCGCTCAAGGTTCTGCGGGCAGCCGAACAATTTAACATCCGTATTCCGGACGATCTGGAGATTGTGTCCATTAATGAGTGGCCGCCGCTGGCTCTTCGGCGGCCCTGGGACATCCACCGGATCGTGCGAAAGAAGTTCCGAATCGGCGTGGTCGCCGCCGAACTTCTACAAGAGCAAATGAGCGGGGCGAGGACACCCTCGCAAACCTGTCGAATCGAAGCCGATTTCATCCCGTCAACCCCCCAAAACTCGCCGCTCCTCGATGAGGTGCAGGCGTGGCTCGAGGACGAAAAGAAACAAAAGGAAATCCTGCAATGAATACTCAAAGACGAGCTTTCACGCTCATCGAACTACTTGTCGTCATCGCGATCATCGCGATTTTGGCCGCTATCCTCTTCCCGGTTTTTGCCCAAGCTAAAATGGCGGCGAAACGGACCTCCGATCTATCGAATGTGAAGAACATCACGCTCGGTGTCGTCATCTACGAGAGCGATACCGACGATATGCTCCCGCTGAGCCGACTCGTGGATAACGGCGCAGACTGGTGGACTTCCAAGATGCACTCCTGGAAAGATGCCACCTTGCCCTACATCAAGAATGGTGGCAAGAACTATGGTGCCGGCGAGACCTACAAGCAAACCAGCGGCGGCGGCATCTTTGAATCGCCAATCGCCGATGCGCCTTGGTCGGACCTCTCGCCGCTGTATTGGGGCTTCCCCCCGATGACAGGAACGGGCGACGAGACGACACGCTTCCCGCGATCTTATGCACTGAACAGCAGCGCCGGATTCAATGAGCAGGGCAACGCCATCATCGGCCAGATGCAAACGGGAACGTTGCAGGGCGGCTCGGGTTCATCGACGCTCCTGAACGATCCGGCCAAGACGATTTTGCTGGCTCCGACGCGAACGTTCTTTACGGACGCATGGGCCGACACGGTCGCTTATATGTGCACGCCGGGCGGATTACCGGCGGGCGGGCAGATCACGTCGTGCATTCAGGGCACGAAGAACCACAACGCAACGTTCGGCTACTTTGATGGACACGCCAAGAACGTGAACGCGGTCAGCACAATCGCCACGGACCAATGGGGCTACTACCAATGGAGGAACGCCCAGAGTCCCTCGACTCCGACGTATCAGCAGCAAATCGTCGATTCGGCCAACACGATCAAGGAGTGGGTCAACTAATGCGTTGGCTGCCGTTCTTGGTTTTGGCGGCGACCCTCTCGTTGAGCGGATGCGGCGGCGGTAACGACCATAGCGCACCTCCGCATACGGCGGATGAGCAAATAGCGGTTGAGGCAGTGAAGAACCTTACGCCAGAACAGCAGATCGAGCGTGCGCAAAACTCGCCGATGCCGCAGGCGGCCAAGGATGCTTTGATCAAGTCGATCAAAGAAAAGAACGGCATGAAGTAGATAACCTCTGCGAAGGGGCCGGCCGGCGTGAGTCGGACCGGCCCCACATTGTGATTGGAGAAAATTTTTGAATTTGATGACCTTTGAATGTCCGAAAAACGTCCTAACTGAGATGCCGTCCGACTTGGTCGGATTTCGGGCAGGAGGACAATGATTTTCATGGCGCTATCTCTTGCAGCGCAAGCAACCCTCAATAATTCGGCTGACTTGGCCGCTCGAATCGAAGCATCCTACTTCTATCCGAAGACCGGCTACTACAAAGAGGAGCTGGATAAGAACGACAAGGCCTTCGACTGGACCCTCGGAATCATTTTGTCCTCGCAAAATGCGCTGGCCAAGCTCGATGAATCGAATGTCGACAAGCTGAAGAAGACTTTGGAGAAGGCGGACACATATTGGAATCCGACTGGTCCAGTTGGAGGATTCGACGTGTTGCCGGGCCCGCCGTATCCCAACGACCGCTACTATGATGACAACGCCTGGATGGTGATGTCGCTGGTCGAAAGCTACCAGATCACGCACGATAAGCGATGGCTGGATCGGGCCGAGGACAGTTTGAAGTTTGTGCTGAGCGGCGGGGACGACAAACTTGGCGGGGGAATCTATTGGCGAGAGAAGGAAAAGGAGTCGAAGAACACGTGCTCGAACGGACCGGCGGCGGCGGCGTGCCTGGCGGTGTATCGCGAAACGCGGGAGCCAGACCTTTTGGAGAAGGCAAAGGCGATCTATGCCTGGACGAAGAAGACCCTGCGCGACCCGAAGGATGGTTTGTACTTCGATAACAAGCGACTGGATGGCAAACTTGGCCGGACCAAGTGGTCGTATAACTCGGCTTTGATGCTTCGCTCTGCGCGAGGATTGTTTGAGGAGACCGGCGATCCGCGGTACAAGACTGACCTGGACGCCCTGCAGAAGGCGTGTATCGACCACTGGGTGAAGGAGGACGGTTCGATCGACGACGAGCTTCAGTTCTCGCACCTGCTGTTTGAGAACCTCGACCCCAGTCAGTTCGATGCGACGAGCTGCATCACGAAGCTGATGTCGCTCAAGCAGGACGATGGTTTTTATCCGAAGCGGTGGTCGTCCAATACGACGCCTTTGGCGAAGCTGATCATTCAGGCGTCGGCGTTGCGGGCGTTTGCCACGTACGAGCTTTGGGTGAAAGAAGGGAAGGTTAGGTAGGCTTCGCCTTCGTGCGAGTGCGTTAGCTACCGGAGACGGTGAGGCCATCGGAGGCAGTAAAGCCTTCGTAGGATGCCTGGATGGTTGCGGCTCCGGCGGCGACGCCGGTTTCCTCGTTATTGCTGACGGTGACAAACGACGATCCGCTCGTCACCGTCAGGTCGATGAGTCCCTGAGGCAAGGCAACGATTCCGTCGGGCGTGACTCCGGTGACAACGACAGGCACGGTATCTCCAACAACGACGTCGGGTGCATCGACCTGCAGACCGGTCAGAGTCTTGTTATATGCGATGGTGCCCAACGCCCCGCCATCGCTGTTTTGGATGGTTCCATCGATGTCGATGTACACATTGACGGCGGCAGTGGCGACGGTCGCACCGGTACCGCTCGGGCCGGATTTGAAAACGACCTCTAGTAGGCCAGCCGAACCGATTGGTACGGAGCCACCCGCGTAGACGATGGTTTGGGCGTCCGTCGTTGCAGGCCGATCGAGGGTCCAGACAACGGGCGTGAGACTGAAGTCGGAGGTGAATGTGAACGTCGCCGACCCGGCATAGGCGGGAGCCGAGAACTCGCGAGTCTGGGCGGGCCACGCGATGACCGTCCGGGCCGAAACGAACGCCGAACCGCCGCCGCCACAGGCGGCGAGGGTGCAGACAAGCACGGCGAAGGAAGTGAGGCGGACGAGGTTGTTCATGACGTGGACGGAAGTTTTAGTTTAGGTGATTTGTGGCTCGGTTCGCTGGCGCCTCCTTTGGATGCCAGCCACGACGTGAAAAGGGGTGAACAGGATACTGAGGTAGAGGAACCAGTCTCCGAGGGTGCGATCCAGAGTCCAGATGCGCTTTCCTTTGACCGTTGCCGTCATTGGTCCTTGTTTGTCGCTCATTTCCTTTACGATGCCGCCGCGCTCGTCAACGATCATCGATCCGAAGTTGCCGTCCGCGCGGACGATGGCGATGCCGGATTCGGCGGCGCGGATCGGGGTGTAGGCGGCGTGCATGGCGGCCATGAAGTAGTGGGCGGAGTCGGGATCGATGGTGGGCAGGGCGACGACGCGGACCTCGGGCTGGTTGGCCGACTCGCGAATAATGGTGGGGAAGCAGGAATCGTAGCAGATGTTGAGGGCGACTTGGCCGGGTAGCCCAACGAGCGGAACCTCAACGGGCTTGTTGCCGGGCGCGTGCATCTTGGTCTCGCTTCCGAAGAGCTTCCTCTTCTCGTAGCGGTTGGATTCTTGACCATGGAAGAACATGGCGGCGACGTTGTGCGGCAGGGGCTGGGCGGTGTCGCGAAAGCTGGTGATGAGCGGTGCGCCTTTGGTTGAGATCTGCTTGAGCTTGGAGGTGTCGTCGCCGAAGACGAAGAGCATTCCGGCGAATTCTGGCCAGACGACGAACGCGGGTTTGGCTTGGCTCGCGTCGAGGTGGGCGGCGACGAGTTCGTGGTCGAGGCCGTCGGTGATTTGGGCGGCTCCGACCGTGAGCCCGGTGGCGGCTTCATGGCCGAAGGGGTGCATTTTCGAGGTGACGAAACTGGCGGCGACGATGGCGACGGCGATGGGGAGCCGCTTCTTGATCTCGCGCGAGAGGTAGATGTTGGCGCTCCACACGAGGAAGCTCATGAGCCAGACTCCGCCGATGCTGGCGATTAGCATCATGAGCCAATTTCGGTATTGGGTGAGGGCCAGGTGGGCGGGAATCTGGAAGAGCAAGAGCGACTCGAGGACCACGGCGAGGCACCCGAGCCAGATGACCGGCCGCTCGTGGTTTTTGCCCTCGGCGTAGATACCAAAGAAGAGCGAAAAGGAGGCGGCGAAGATGCCGCAGGCGGTGTAGGTCCAGGCGGCAGGGGCATCGTGTTTGAAGGGATAGAATACGCCGGTGTTGGCGAGGGACGCGCACCAGAAAATGGCAGCGAGACCGGATAGGAAGCCGACGAGCAGACCCTTCTCGCGGGTGGCGAGAAGGAGGGGGATGAGCATGATCCAGGCGAGGTAGGATTGCTCGCCGAGGGGAAGGGCGAGGCAGAGCAAGGTTCCGGTGGCCATTGCCGCCAGTAGCGCGATGCCTAGGTCTGCTAGCCGTTTTCCCACCGTCAGAGGCTTCAACGTATGATTGAGGCGGGATGTTTCGTGCGTCAGTGGGCCGAGTTTGGCTATCGTGAGGGGTTACGTTCTGGGCCTTTTTGCTGTTGGTGGGCTGTCCCGATTCACTTCGCTTTCCGATTCTGCTTCGCCTCTCGGAATCGTAGACATTTCCCTATGGCGGGAACTTCGTGATGCCCACATGCCGAGTCGTCGTATTCCCGTTACAAGCCAGGGGCGGTGGAGAGGACATACAGGTCGCCGTCGGCGAGGATGGCTAATCCGGTCGCATCGGTGCGGACCATTCCTTGAATTTCGGCGTTGTTGGGCATGGTCTGATAGTCGACCCACTTCAGGGTATTGGCATCGATGCAGACGATCAGGTGGGGTGCCGAACCGGTACCCACGGACCACAAATTATTGGTCGTTAGGTCGGTTGTGGGGATTCTGAAACCAGCGCCGTACACACCGGCATCGCTGAGATCGGTGGCGGAAAAGACGCGTCCATCCGAGTAGAGAACTCGAGAGCCTGAGACATTCAATGTTCCAACGAAGAACTGTCCCGTGTCTTTCCCCTGAACCGCATCAACCGAATTGGACGAAACTTGGAATCGACTCATGGGGCCGCTTGACAGACCGATGGTTGTGCCCACCAACTCGGTTTCCGAAGTGTAGCGGGCAATGGTCGATGTGCCACTTGGCGTCCCAACCTCGATTCCATCGCGGTAAACCACGGGGCCAACCCCGAAGATGTGGTCGGGCGCTTGATGAGCGCAGACTGCGACCTCGTTTGCATGCACCGGATTGACGGAAATGAAGATGGCTCGCGGATCCGAGCCGACGGCAGAAAGGTCGATCATGTGACTGATCGATCGCGTGGAGGTGTCGATCATCGGCAAGCTTGGGGAGTTTGCAAGCATCACGTAGGCGGTGGTGCCGTCGGCCGAAATGGCGATGTCGGTCGGAGTGTCGCTTAGGGAAATCGGGGTTCCCATTTGACCGCTCGCGAGGTTGATATCGACGATCGTCTTATTGGTGGGATCGGTGCCCCAGACCGTATTGTGGAGGGAATCATAAGCGATCTGGGCAACCGGGAAATGATAGTGTGGGACGTTGATGGTGAGCGGCTTGACCTCAATAGACCTAGTGATGGTGATGCCTTCGAAGACGCTTTGGACGGTCACTAGTCCAGCCTTTACGCCATGAAGCTGATTGTGGTCGAGCGTTGCATATTGGCCGCCGCTCGAAATCGACGTATCGATCAACTGCTGGGGCAGAGCTACTTCTCCGTACTTCGAGAGACCGACAACGGAAATCGTCTGCGTGTCGCCGACGGAAAAGTCGGGCGTGGTGTTGTACAAGCTATCGAGCGTAGTGGCGTAGCCGATGGTTCCAATCGAGCCTCCCTGTAAGTTGAGGAGGGTGCCATCGGACGTGATCTTTACATCAAGAGTGGCGGACGCCACGATAGGTCCTTGACCACCAGCGTCCGACTTGAAGTCGATGTTGAGACGAGCGGTGGTCGAGTGGAACGGAGAGGGGCTGGTGGTGGTCACCGATTGAGCATTGGTGCGTGCGGGTCGATCGACGGTCCAAGTTACCGGCGAGACATTTGGGTCGTCCGACTGGATTGTGATCACCGCTGATCCGGCGTAGGTTGGCGCTTCAAATCCACGCGTGAGGCTGGGCCAATCGATGGTCAACTGCGGGGAAACGTCTACGGTTGCTGAGCCGCCGCATGAAACAACGGTCAGGATGAATAGCACGAAGCAGAGCATTCGCGCTAAAGAACTAGCGGCCAACTTCATAAAAGCCAACTCGGGCAACGCCATTTACATGGCGTGCCGCCCACGTAACTATTGTACAACCGATTCTGGTTGGTGCTCGTCGGGGTCTAGGTTAGTGCTTGATGTAGTCCTCAGAGTGGCCGAGTTCTTCGGGCGCGTGGAGGCGGAGCATCATCCAGTCGACATCGTGGGGGACCTGGTTTGAGGACATCTTGCTCACGACTACCATGAGGATGAGCGAGAGGGGGACGCCCCAAATTGCGGGTTGTTCCAGGAGTGAGCGGGTGAGTTCGGAGACGTCCATCGAGACGACCTTTTTGTCGAGAAGCATAACCATGACGATGGCGGCGAGGGACGCGAGTCCGCCGATCAGCATGCCGGTGGCCGCGCCTTTGGCCGTGAGTCCTCGCCACCACGAGCCGAGCAGGAGGAGCGGGAAGTAGGACGCCGCCGCAATGGCGAACGCCCAACCGACCATCATGGCGATGTCGAAGCTTTGGACGAGGAGGCCGAGAACCATGGAGACAAGGCCCACGCCAATGGCGGCGAATTTGAACGCGTTCTTGCGTTGGTGGGCGTTTGAGTCGGGGCGAATCATCTTGCCGTAGATGTCGTGAGCGAAGGCGCTAGACATCGAGACGAGGAGCCCGCTGAAGGTGGACATGAACGCCGCGAACGCACCCGCAGAGGTGATTCCGCTGAGGATGTGGCCGAAGAGGTCATTGCCGATCTGGTTCGGGAGCTTGATGATGGCGCTATCGGTTGCGCCAGTGACGTAGAGCGACGGCAGGGCGGCGCGGCCCAAAGCGCCCCACATCGGTGTGAAGATGTAGAAGATTCCAAGCAGGACCATGACCCAGAGGGTAGTGCGCTTGGCGGCGCGGCCGTCGGGGTTGGTGTAGAACCGGACGAGGATGTGGGGAAGGCCGGCGGTTCCGCACACCAGCGCGATGATCAGCGAGTAGGTGTAGAGGAGCGGGAAGCCGTGCTTGGAGGTGAGCGGTCCGAACGGGTTAACCCACTTGGCATTGGTCGGTGCGTTGGGCGTGTCAGCGAGGCCACCCTCCATTGCATTCGTGCCCGAGAAGCGAATTTCGGAAGGCTTTTCGAATTCGATTTTGAGGGAGGCTTTGGTGACTTTTCCGTCTTTATCGGTCACATCGAACGGCGTGACCTGGAGCAGAGTGTCCTTGGGGACGGCTAAGCTTTTGCTCTTGGTGGAGATATCGAGAACGGCACCAATGGGTTTGATGGCCCCGGAGGCATCGAAGGTTGCGCCCTCTTTCGGCTTGGGATTGACGGAGATCGAGGCGAGGACGGTGTCCTTCTCGATGGCGATCATGGTGGGGGCCGCAGTGCTGAGAGCGATCGCGTTGTTTGGCGCGGCTTCTTTGCCTTTGATCTTGATGGCGTCACCTTTCACAAGCGGCGTCGCTTTCGGCTCTGCGAGGGCTTTGGAGACGGGCTGATTGTAGAAGCCGACGACGGACATGACAACGAAGCATGGAAGGGCGATGGCGAAAAGCTTCACCCAGTACTGCATTGCCTGAACGATGGTGATGCCCTTCATACCGCCGAGGGCAACATTGAAGGTGATGACGCCACCCACGACAATAATGCCGACATAGTACGGCCACCCCATGATGGTCTGCATGGTGAGCCCGGCGGCTTTCATCTGCGGCATCGTGTAGAAGAAGCCGATGAAGAGTACGAAGAGGACGGCGACCTTGCGGAAGGCGGGGCTGTGAAATCGCCCCTCGGCGAAGTCGGGAATGGTGTAGGCGCCGAAGCGGCGGAGCGGTCCGGCGATAAAGAGAAGCAGAAAGAGGTATCCGGCGGCGTACCCAACGGGGTACCAAAGCGCATCGTAGCCGAACTTCATGATGAGGCCGGCGATGCCCATGAACGAGGCGGCGGAGAGGTATTCGCCAGAGATGGCGCTGGCGTTCCAGAAGACGTTGACGCTTCGACCGGCGACGAAGAAGTCGGCGACGGATTGGCTCTTCTTGGTGGCCCAGATGCCAAGGCCGATGGTGGCAGCGGTGACCAGGATCACGAAAATCAGCTCGATCATTTCGTCTCCTCGCGGATGATTTCGTGTTCGATGCCTTCGGAACCTTTGACGAACCACGTGGAGAGCGCCCAGGTGAGCGGGTAGAAGAGAACGCCGAGGATCAGCCAGGTTAGCGAGAATCCGGCTATGTTGGTCTTGGCCAAGTCGGGGAGGTAGAGGTTAACGAGCGGTAGCCCGACGAGGACGAGAACAAAGACACAAGCGACCGACAGACTGAGTCGGAGCTGCTTCTTCATCATCTTCTTCGAAAGTTCAGAAGCCTTCTGCTGATCCATTCAGGGGAATTATAGCGGTTCGGGGTCGAAGTGGGAAGTTTAGATTTAACGAAAAATCTGAGGTGGTGGGTTTGGCGCATTTTGTTCTAGAGTTGTGTCGGCGATAATCGCCCTCCTGCGGACAAGCCTACGGCAGGGCTTAGCCCGGGTCGTCCCGATGATCGGGACTCCTCGGACTCATGCTATTGCGGTTCTTTCCAAGGTGGCTAATATCTGCGACCCCTCCTGGGTCTGGCCACACCAGTCGGCACTTTTTGGGGAACAGCAGAAAAATCGCACATACGCCGCTTTGAGCTTTCGGGAAGGCGGGCTATTGAGTGTCTTCGTCGTCTCGCAGTCTTGTTGACGCTCGGTTGATGGTGTCGTCGTATATCTTTGCTCGTGCCTATGAAGGGCATAAGAATTTATCAGGATTCTGTTATGAAGATGAAACGAGTTTTACAAGCTTTTACCCTCATCGAGCTTTTGGTGGTTATTGCGATCATCGCCATTTTGGCGGCCATTCTGTTTCCGGTCTTTGCCCAGGCGAAGGCGGCGGCCAAGCAGAGCGCTTGCCTGAGCAATATGCACCAGGTCGGCGTGAGCATGATGCTTTACACCAGCGATGAGTCGGACATGTATCCGACGCTTTTGCCGATTACCTCGCCGATTAATAGCGGTGGCGACCCTTACATGCCGTACGACATGGCGATTATGCCGTACATCAAGAACACCCAGATCTTCCATTGTCCGACCGATCCAGGTGCGTTTCCGAACTGGATGGGGCAGAGTTCGTTCTGGGACGGCAACTACTACAGCCGCAAGTTCAAGCGGTCTTACTCGATCGTTGGGAACTTAGACACGGTGCAAAGCGGGGCGCGGGACACGAATACGGGGATTGGAATCCACAGCGGATTCGACCCATACCCGGATAGCTACAACATCACCTCGCGCAGCACGACGTCGTTCGACGAGCCGTCCAGTTCGATCATTCTGGTCGAGGACTGGCTGGATTCGTCGAACTCTGACGATTCGTGGATCGGTTGTCCGTATGGTTCGGTGTTCATGGGTTGCGACGTTCAAGAGATTCCGGGAAGGAAGTATCCGCCCGTAAGTCCATCGGACGAACTGCCGCCGACCTGCACGAACACGCATGGACCGGGTGGCGGGAGCCATACGTCGGGGCAGAATTACGCGTTTTCGGATGGCCATGCGAAGTTGATGGATTACTATCGAATTCGGTCGAACGACTATTGGCTGTTCAAAGTCAGTAAACCGGCCACTGCGGTTTCGCCTTAGTTAATTGAAGAAGAGCTGAGAAGGTTCGACCTTCTCAGCTTAAATGCCTTGGAGTGTGGGCGACTAAGCTCCAACAACTACCATCCAGTACACAAGGTCTTGTGACGAGTTGCGGACCGATACAATGGTGGGATCAAGGTGGCGGCTTGTCAATTTGGTGAATCCAATTTGGGTCGAACCATGCTCCTCGAATTGAGTTGCCAATTGGGCTGGGCGGGAGGACTCTATTTTTAGACGATTTGCCTTGGATAACCAGTCGGCACCAATGTCTGAACATTGGTGCTGAAACGGCTCACTGATTCTGATTTCACTGGGAGCCACGGTCTCCTTCCAACCCGATGGGGTGGATTGAAAGGCAAGATCATGAGAACCCGTATCGGATTCCACACGGAGCAAGGCGATCTCGTTTGGGTGGCTTTGGCCAAACTCGACCTGCGCTGATTTGCTCTTAAGGTGGAGCGAGGCGATCTGGAGATCGGGGGCAGTCGAGGTGAGTAGCTTGACGGCTTTTACAGCCGAATGATCGAAATGAAAACTTATTTTCTGATCGCGGCAGGCAACGGTTGGAAATTCCGACGAGACCACCTCAGGCTGTTCGGTTGGGGATGTTGGCGTAGGTTGGACAGCCTTTGCGACCGGGGCCGGATGCGAGCGCTTCGAGTAAACGAAAAGGACAGCGACGATCAACACGGAAAGAAGTCCAAGCCGAACAGGAACAGAGTCGAAACCTATGCGTAGAGTGCGCCCCACTTGCCGCCACATAAGGGCATTATATCAGGGGTTTCTCTGAACGCAAATTAGCTAACGACTGCTTTCGACTTCACTGCTGCGCCTACTAGACCAGCGAACAGAGGATGCGGTCGATTTGGACGGCTCTTCAGTTCGGGGTGGGCTTGGGTCGCGATGAAGAACGGGTGAGCGGGAACCTCCACCATTTCGACCAGTCGGTAGTCGGGCGAGACGCCCGAGATGACCATTCCGTGCTGTTGGAGCTTTTCGCGGAAATCGTTGTTGACCTCGAATCGGTGGCGGTGGCGTTCGGTGATGCGGGTCGCGTTGTAAAGGTTGTGGGCGAGCGTGTTGTTGACCAGGTTGCACGGGTAGGAGCCGAGCCGCATAGTCGCGCCCTTGTCCTTGACGCCCTTCTGCTCGGGTAGCAGGTGGATGACTGGATACGAGGCGGAATCGGTCATTTCTTCGGAGTTTGCGCCTTCGAGGCCACAGACGTTGCGCGAATACTCGATGACGGCCATTTGAAGCCCCAGGCAGATGCCGAGGAAGGGAATTCCTTGTTCGCGGGCGATCTTGATCGCCTCGATCTTGCCTTCGATGCCTCGGCTTCCGAATCCAGGGGCGACCACCAAGCCGTCAATGCCCTTGAGGACTTCGGCGGGGGCTCCGGCCTTTTCAAGCTCGTCGCTCTCGATCCAGCGGATGCTGACCGACGCCTTATGCGGGATGCCGGCGTGGATGAGGGCTTCGGCGATTGATTTATAGGCGTCGCCGTTGGACGTGTATTTGCCCACGACGGCGATGGTGACTTCGCTGACCGGGTGTTTGAGGGCGTCGACGAGTTGTTCCCATTCCTGCATCTGGCCCTTGCGCTGTTCGAGCCCGAGGCGCTTCGAGACGAAGTCGCCTAGGCCCTTCTCTTCGTACAGGAGGGGGACTTCGTAAATGGTGTCCACGTTCTGCGACTGGATGACCGCTTCGGTGGGGACGCCGCAGAAGAGGCTGATCTTGTCGATGACCTCTTCGGACATCGGAACCTCACAACGGCAGATGAGGACATCGGGCGAGATGCCGATTTCGCGGAGTTTGTAAACGCTGTGCTGGGTCGGCTTGGTCTTGACTTCGTGCCAGGGACCGACGGTGGGAACGAGCGTCACGTGGACGTACATCGTGTTCTCGTAGCCAAGGTCGGTGCGCATTTGGCGGATGGCTTCGAGGAAGGGAAGCGATTCGATGTCACCGACGGTGCCGCCGATCTCGGCGATGACCACATCCGCTTCTTGTTCCAAAGCAACGTGCTTGGCGAGTCGCTTGATCTCGTTGGTGACGTGGGGGATGACCTGGACGGTGCCACCGAGATAGTCGCCTCGACGTTCGGCTTCGATGACGTTGCGGTAAATTTTTCCGGTGGTGATGGAGCTGCCTTTGGAGCAGTTGACGTCCATAAATCGCTCGTAATGGCCAAGATCGAGGTCGGTTTCGGCGCCATCTTCGGTGACGAAAACCTCACCGTGCTGGTAGGGGTTCATCGTGCCGGCATCGACGTTGATGTAGGGATCGAGCTTGATGGGAGCGACGGTGAAGCCGCGGTTGCGGAGGAGTCTTCCGAGGCTGGCGGTTGCGACTCCTTTTCCGATTCCACTTACAACGCCGCCGGTTACGAAAATGTACTTTGTCGCCATGATCCCAACTCCCTCAAGACACAAAGACGCCGCGCTGCGCCGAAAAGTGTGGGGTTTTTAGAAGTATACGACCAGCGGGTGGGGCGTTGTCGGCAAATCGAAGAAATGCCCATATTTTTGGGGGCGACGGGGGCCGTCGTCAATCCCTCGGTTCGCTCGTACCTTGCTCACCGATCCCTTTTCTAAGGGATAGCTTCGATTGAGGAGGATTCTGGATTGGGAGAGCAGATAGCGAGTCTATTTCAGTTGGGAGTTGGGGTCTCCGCTTCGCTACGTGAGCTTGGCACCCTTCTGGTGGACCCTATCCGGAGAAGTATCTTTGTGGCACCTATTTGGCGGACCCAGTCCACAGAAGTATGTTTGTGCTCAACCAGTCACTGCTGGACCGACATATCGATGGTCGAGTAAAAACAAAACGCCCCATCGTCGATGGGGCGTTTTGTCGAACAAGACCGACTTACTTTGAGTCGTCAGAATCGTCGGATTCTTCGTCGTCATCCGACTCATCGTCGTCCGATTCCTCTTCATCGTCGGAGTCATCTGAAGCTTCGTCAGTTTCTTCGGTGTCCTCGTCCTCCGAGTTGTCGTCGTCAGACTCCTCCGTCTCTTGCTCATCAGTCGCTTCTTCGGTCGCCGCAGCTTCCTCATGACTTCCTCCGATTCCGATCTTCTCGAGGAGGCCGCCAACCATGTCGCCATGGATTGCCTGTTCGATCTGACCTTCAATTGAATCCGGGATTCGGTCGCGGTTTTGGTTGAGCAAATTCTCGGCTTGATCGGTGATGGTTTCCTTGGTGATCCCGAGCTTGTCGGTTAGGTTGTGAAACAGGTCAGACATAGGTCAGAACATCATACGACATTTGGGTGAACGGGATAGGCATTTCGGTATCCTTGTAGTTCAATTTCGATGGATTACCGACGCCAGTACATCAAGGACCTTTTCCAGCTTGCCCCGGGGGTGCAGGCCAGCGCCTATGGCTGGGTGAAAACCCGCCGCGATAGCAAGGGAATTTCGTTCGTCCAACTGAGCGACGGCTCGTGTTTCAAAGACCTTCAGATCGTGGTCGAGGAGGGCGTGATCGACGCCGAAACGCTCAAGCATGTGACGACCGGCGCATGCGTGCGGTTCGACGGCGAGATTGTGGAATCTCCGGCGGCGGGACAGGCGGTCGAGTTGAAGGCGACAGGTCTGGAAATCTTCGGTCCGGCCGACCCGATGACGTACCCACTCCAAAAGAAGGGGGCGACGATGGAGTTTCTGCGGGAGATCGCTCACCTGCGGGTGCGAGGCAATACGTTCGGCGCAGTCTTTCGAGTTCGGAACCAACTTGCTCAGGCGGTGCATCAGTTCTTCGACGAGCGCGGATTCCACTATATTCACACGCCGATCATCACCGCCAGCGACGCGGAGGGCGCGGGCGCGATGTTCCAGGTCACGACGAGCGTGGAGCACGACGAAAAGGGTTATGTGGTCACGAAGAAGGACCCGGCGGAAGACTTTTTTGGCAAACCGGCCTACCTAACGGTTAGTGGTCAGTTGGAGGCAGAAACACTGGCTTTGGGCCTGACCAATGTTTACACGTTCGGGCCGACGTTCCGGGCCGAGAATTCTTCGACCAGTCGGCACCTCGCCGAGTTCTGGATGATTGAGCCGGAGATGGCGTTCTGCTCGCTGGAAGGCGACATGAACCTGGCGGAGGAGTTCCTGAAGTACACGATCCAGCACACACTCGACAGGTGTGCGGGTGACCTGGAGTTCTTTAACCAGCGCATCGAGCCGGAACTGCTGAAGACCCTGAACCATGTAGCGGAGAGCGGCTTCGAGCGGATGACCTACACCGAGGCGATCAAGGTGCTGGAAAACTCGGGCGAGAATTTTGAGTATCCGGTGTCGTGGGGAACCGACCTGCAGAGCGAGCATGAACGATGGCTGACGGAGACAAAGGTTGGCCGTCCGGTGATCCTTACGGACTATCCGAAGGAGATCAAGGCCTTCTATATGAGGCTGAACGACGATGAGAAGACGGTTCGGGCGATGGACGTTTTGGCACCGCGAATCGGAGAAATCATCGGCGGATCGCAACGCGAGGAGCGGCTGGACGTACTGGAAAGAAGAATCCAAGAGCAGGGCCTACCGATGGAAGCCTATTGGTGGTACCTCGACCTGCGAAAGTTCGGTAGCGTGCCACACGCTGGCTTTGGGTTAGGGTTCGAACGATTGGTCATGTACGTAACGGGAATGAAAAACATCCGAGACGTAATTCCTTATTACCGCGTTCCCGGCAACGCCGAATTTTAATGGCATCCGAAAGCCGCTTCCGCTTCGACCCTCGCATCAAGCGAGAGCTGTTGGGGCAAAAGCGGTCGATTCTGATCGGGGTCGGCTGCTCAGCGCTGGCGGCGGGTCTGTACGGTTGGACGCTGGATTTTACGCAGCACGCGGTTGATTCTATCGATGCGCTCCACAAGTCGCACGCTGCCGCAGAGTTCGATCATCTCGCGAAGTACTGCGGAATATTGGTGGCGATCTTCTTGCTCCGGTATATCTTCGTCCGGTTCCAAACTTATTACTTGGCCCATGCCGTCGCCAAGTTGACGACCGACTTGCGCAGAAAGCTAATGTCCAAGCTTTTGCGGCTACCGGTGACGTACTTCAACGAGAAGCGGTCCGGGGCGGTGCAGAGCATTCTCACCAACGACGTGAACGTATTTCAGTCGGCGGTGCAGATTCTGCGCGACTCCGTGGAAGCGCCGATCAAGGCCACGGTCTCCCTGGCGTACATCGTTTACATGCAATGGGAGATGGCGGTCGTGACGTTTCTGATGATTCCGGTTTTGGGAGTCATCGTCAACCAAAACGCTAAGCGGATGCGCAAAGCCCAGGCCGAGGTTCAGGTCGATCTGGCTGATGTCGGGGCGGTCACGCAGGAGACGTTGCAGGGCGTTCGCGTCGTGAAGGCGTTTGGAGCCGAGGCCCAGATGGACAAGCAATACGCCGGGCTGACCCAGCGGAGCTTGGTCAGCCAACTGAAGACTGCGAAGTTGGTGGCGAAACTGAAGCCATTGGTCGAGTTGTTGGGCGCGGTCGGTTTGATTCTCGCTTTTCTGATTGGTGGTTGGTTGGCTTTGCATGGCGACCTTCGGGTTAGCAAGATGGTGGTGTTGGCGATCGCGCTCGACAACATCAACCAGGGCTTTCGCGGCATTTCGGGGCTGTCGAACACCTATTCGGCGGTGCAAGCTGCGGCGGACCGAATCTACGGCGAAATCTTGGAAGTTCCCGAGCCGCCCGAGCATTCGGGCAGTTTGCAGTTGAAGACGGTGAAGGGTGAAATCGAATTCCGCAACGTTTCGTTTGCGTATCCCGACGGCACTCCGGCGTTGCGTAACGTCAGCTTCACCATCGAGCCGGGAACGTCGCTCGCGCTGGTGGGGCCGAGCGGGGCGGGAAAGAGTACTATCGCCGATTTGCTGCTGCGATTTTATGAGCCAAGCAGCGGTGACATCTTTGTCGATGGCGTGAATCTGCGTGACCTCGACGTCGCATGGCTGAGGAACCAGGTCGGTGTGGTGCCGCAACAGACGTTTTTGTTTGCGGGGAGCATCGACGACAACCTGCGTCTCGGCGCGCCAGACGCGACGGAGGAGCAAATCGGAAAGGCGCTTCGGATGGCGCACGCCGAGAACTTTACGGCCGAGTTTCGCGAGCGAAACCTACCGGTGCTGGGCGAGCGCGGCGTCAAGCTCAGCGGCGGTCAGATGCAACGCGTGGCGATCGCGCGGGCTTTGATCCGGGAGCCTTCGATTCTGTTGCTGGACGAGGCGACGAGCGCTCTCGACGCCGCTTCGGAGCAGGCGGTCACCGAAGCCCTGCAAGAAGTGATGGAGACGCGCACCACGCTGTTCATCGCCCACCGTTTGACGACGGCAGCGCGGGCGACGAGGATTCTCCTGCTGAAGAAGGGCGAGGTGGTCGAGATTGGTTCGCACCGCGAATTGGTGGATCACGACGGCGAGTATGCGGCGTTGTTCCGACTGTTCAGCGCGGGCGTCTTGGAGGATTCGCTTGGCTGATCCTGTGCTGGCCACGCAGGGATTGGAGGTCGGCATCGCCGGGCACCTCATCGCCCGATGTGACGATTTGGAGTTAGCGACCGGCGAGGTGTTGGTGCTGATCGGCAAGAACGGGGCGGGAAAATCGACCTACCTGCGCACGCTGGGTGGGCTTCTGAAGCCGATGAGCGGGCAGGTTTTGTTTGGCGGTCGTCCCCAAGCCGAAGTGAAACTGGAAAAGGAGGCGGCGTGGCTCTCCCAGGAGGAGCATTTGGAGTTTGCCTGGTCGGTGACAGAGTATGTGTCACTGGGGCGATTGGCGCACCATTCGGGCCTGTCGCTTTCGGCAGAAGACCGCCAAAAGGTCGCTGAGGCGCTGGCAATGGTGGATGCCGAGGATTTGGCGGATCGCACGGTTTTGGAATTGAGCGGAGGCGAACGGCAACGGGTGAGGGTCGCAAGGGCGCTGGCCCAAGACACGCCGCTGATTCTGATGGACGAGCCTACGACTCACCTGGATTTGGAACATCAACTCGCCTTTTTGGGGCTGTTGGAGAAGCTGAAGCGGGAGGGGAAATCGATCGTGGTTTCTCTGCACGACGTGTTTCATGCCGGGCAGATTGGCAGTCGCTTTCTGCTCTTCCAGAATGGCGTGGCTTCGCACGCATCCAGCTTGACAAAAGAAAAGCTCGAAGCAACCTTGTCGGTCGGCTTCGAGCCTACGGAGTCAGGCTATCTGGTGCCTATTGTCCGTCGTACCACTGACTATGCGGGCTAGCCGGGTTGGGTACGGGCTTGTGCTGAGTTCTGTCCGGCATGACGACAGTTGGGACCTTCGAGAGAGCGTGCATTTCGTCGGTCGGCTTTTGGGAGTCTGCGGCTGATGCGCCCCCAGCTTGCTTCGCTCGGTTCTGCGCTTCCTCCACTTCTTTCGAGACGTCAACGTTGGAGGCTTGCTCCTCAGGTTTCTGGTGGGCCTTGGCTGCGTCCATGGCTTCCTGCTGCATGATCTGCTGCTGCTCCTCCATCGACTTGTTGTAGAAGCCCCATTTTTGGCTGTAGATGACAAGGCCGAGACCCGCGAACACAAGCACACTCGCGAGCAGCACCGGTGGTTTCTTCTTCTTCATGGTGATGATTCCTCTATGTATAAGCTATTGTATTTGATATCAATGTGTGCAATTTCCAGACCAGGTGAGAAATCTCGGTGAAGGTTGCGATCGACGCCCGCCTAATTGCGGGGACCAGCACGGGCGATAGCACCTACTGGACTTGCTTTCTCGAAGCCTTCACCCAGCTCTACCCGGAAGTGGAACTGATATGTATTTCCAACCGATCAAAGCCCTTGGGCGTTCCTTGGCTGGAAAACATTTCGTGGTTGAATGTTCCGGCCAAGACGGAACAATGGTGGAGCATGGTGACTCTGCCGCTAGCGGCTCGCAAGGTTGGGGCGAATCTCCTTCATGTACAGTACGCGCTGAGTCCATTGGCGAAGAACGGCATCTCCACGGTTCACGACGTCTCATTCATGATCGAACCGGCGTGGTTTTCGGTCCAGGACCAGACACTCTTAAAGATGGGTGTCGAGCTTGCGTCGAGGAAAGCAAAGCGGATTGTAACGGTGAGCGAGACCTCGAAATCGGAGATTCTTCGATTCTTCCCTAAGGCGAAAGTGAAAACCAGAGTGGCCACTAATGCATGCCCACCCTGGATTCAAAGGGCGTCGCCGGAGCAGGTATCGCGGGTCTTGGATTCGCATGGGATTACCGGTCCTTACGTGTTCACGGTGGGCACGAACTGGGCGAGAAAGAATATGAAGCTGGCCGTGGATGCGACGCGCGAAGCCGGGTGCCAGTTGGTGGTGACGGGGAAGCAGGGCGGCGAGTTGGCGGCTAACCATGTGCGCGCGACCGGATACGTGGATACCGACGTATTATCCGCCCTCTACACCGGTGCGGCGCTGTACCTTGCGCCCAGCTTGCACGAGGGGTTTGGGATTCCGATTGTGGAAGCGATGCGGTGCGGAACGCCGGTGGTGTGTGGACCGGGCGGAGCAATGCCGGAGGTGGCGGGGACGGCCGGATTCGTAATGCCGGACTACGATACGGCGACATGGGCGAAGGCAGTGAGAAAGTTGTTGAACGATCCAAGTAAACTCAGCGAACTCAGCATGAGAGGGACCGAGCGCGAGGCCGAATTTACGTGGTCACGGTCGGCTCAGGCTCACTACGAGGTCTACCGCGAGGTGGTGAAGTAATGGACGATCAGTTCTTGGAATTTCTGGCGAACCCCAACGATCCGGAACGCCCGAAGCTGGTGCGGTCGTACGATTACTTGATCTGCACGAAGACCGGCGTAGGGTTTCCCATCATCGATGGAATACCGCAACTTCTGCCCGAAAACGAGATTCCGGCTGAGAAGATGAAAGAGTTGTTGCCGCATGAGTGAACAAAAAAACCATAAAGTCCTCATCCTCCACGGACCGAATCTCAACATGACCGGCTTTCGCGAGCCGGACGTTTACGGGAAAAAGCCGCTCGATGAGATCGACGACGACATCAAGGCTGAAGCGGAGAACCTCGGGATCGAGGTTCGGATTCTGCAGTCCAACTCGGAAGGCATCCTCATCGACACGATCCAGGAACATCGGCGCTGGGCGGATGGCATCGTCATCAACCCTGGCGGACTGACCCACTATTCGATCGCCCTGCGCGACGCATTGGCGTCGGTGCGGTTGCCGATCATCGAAGTTCACCTCTCGAACGTTCACGCGCGAGAGGAATTCCGACGCCACAGCGTCATTTCTCCCGTCACCGTTGGCCAAATCGTTGGCTTCGGCGGTTTCGGCTATCTCATGGCCTTGCGCGCCCTGCTTAATTTGAAAACCGAAGTGGTCTAAACATGAATACGCTCCTCCAAAAACCCCAAATCGATCGACTCCGCGACGCGATGGCGGAAGCCGAATTCGACGCCATCCTCGTCAGCAGTACCACCAACCTGTTTTGGCTGACGGGCTTTACCGGGTCCTTCGGCTACGTGGTGCTGACCCCGACCGAGGCGCGATTCATCACCGACAGCCGATACACGGTGCAGGCTCAAGAGCAGGTGACCAACATGCCGGTTGTGAGCTTCTCGTCACCGAAGACCGGGATGGGCGTGCTCGCCGAAAACTTGGAGGAGATGGGCATTCAGAAGCTCGGATTCGAGTCTCCTTACGTGACTTACGCACAGTACCTGACCTACCAGGAGAAGATTTCGGGAGTCGAATGGGTTCCAGCGGGCGACCTCATCGAGAACCTGCGCATGATCAAGTCTCCGGCCGAGGTGGAGAAGATCAAGGCGGCGTGCGCACTGACAGACAAGTGTTTCGACCACATCAAGCGACTGGTTCAGGTTGGAGTTTCCGAATTCGAAATTCAGCTTGAGCTTGAGTTCTTCTTCCGCCGAAATGGGGCGACCTGCGCGTTCGATCCGATCATCGTGAGCGGCGCGAACAGCGCTCGACCGCACGGTAAGGCGACGGAGAAGCCGTTGGCCGAAGGCGACCTGGTCACGTTCGACTTTGGCGCGAAGATCGCTGGATACTGCGCCGACATGACGCGAACGGTGGTGGTCGGCAAGGCTAGCGACCGAACTCGGGACATCTACGGGACGGTGCTTCGGGCTCAACTCGCTTGCTTGGACATGATGAAGCCGGGCGTGGTGGCGGGAGACGTGGATGCGAAGGCTCGCGAAGTCTTTGGTGAGATGGGCTGGGCCGAGAACTTTGGCCACGGCTTGGGCCACGGCCTCGGGATTTTGGTTCACGATACCGGTCGACTGGGCGTCGGAAGCAAGACGGTGCTGGAGCCGGGGCAGATTTGGACGGTCGAGCCGGGCATCTATTTCGAGGGCTTCGGCGGCTGTCGAATCGAGGACGACGTGCTCATCACTGAGACCGGCATCGAGATCTTCAACCACTCGACGAAAGACATGCTCGAACTGAGCTAGTCGTTTTGGCGGTCGTAACGACCGGGGCGTCCGAGGACGCCCCGGACCTTTTACGATCATGGCTTTGCCCCAGCCCTTTGGGCTGGGCTCAGTTGAAACGGGCCTTCAGCCCTTTGGCAACTAATTGTCGTCTTCGTTGGAGCGGTTGCGCTTTTTGGCGAGTAGGGCACCGGCGGTGCTTCCGCTTCCGGTCTCCGCTTTAGGTGGTTCGGGCTTCTTCACCGGTTCGGGCGTAGGCTCGGATTTGGCGGTTGGGCGAAGGTCTTGGAAGATTTCGCCGTGAGACGACTGTGGGCGTTGGATCGTCGTTTTGGTCTGTTGCTGAACCTGCTTCTTGGCTCGCTTGAGGCCAGCTATCGGGAGGTCTTCGACCGCCTTTTTGGCCTTTGCCTTCTTGCGTCCGGTGGCGAGGAGTTCGCGAAGCGGCACCACGACGCGCCGGGTGGCGATGTCGAACGGCAGGACTAGGATCGCGAGAAGGAGGAGCGTGGGCCAGAGCTCCGAGAGCGATTTGCCTTGGAGTTCGACAGGGCGGAAGATTTCGGATGGGTCCTTGACGGCGCGGCCCTTCGTCTCGGCGGAAGCCTCGGCGAGGAGCGGCGTATTCGGCTTGAGGATGCGATATTCGGCGGGGTAGGAGACCGACGCACCGGCGGTTTGGACGCGGTGCCCGCCTTTGCCATCGTCCTCGACCACTGTGATGACATAGCTTCCCACGCCGTTGGTATCGAACTCGGATTCGTAGACGCCGGGGCCGGTTTGGTTCAGGATCAGCTCTTTGCTGGAGCCGTCGGGGGAGCCGATGCGAATCGGCGTTTCAGGGGCGTTGAGCGGATTGCCGTTGGGGTCGCGACCGGTGACCACGACCTTGGCTTTGCCTGCATCCTGCTTCACTTCGATCTGATAATTGTTGCGGGTGGCTTGGCGGCCGATGGAGCGGACAAGTTGGGACCAAAAGGTTCCGAAGCCGTCCCAAGGAACCCAGCGGCTGGCCCATTTGGACTTAGCATCGCTCGTGAAAGCGAAGGTCGAGGCGAGGCCGTTTCGCCCGGTCATCAGGAGCGGATCGTCCTTTTTGGTCTTCATCAGGACCTTGGAAAGCGGCTTCGATTCGGTTAAGCAATAGGCGAGGAGAGGAGGCGAACCGGCGTCAAAGACGCCCTGGATAGCTTCGTCCATCTGGGTGATCTTGGGAACGAACGCGCCTTCCTCGATGGCGCTTCGGCTCATGACGGCGGTGTCCTGAGTGAAGATGGCGGGAAGCTGAGAGGCCTTGAGGGCGAGGTAGAAGCGACCTCCACCGATGGCGGCGAGTTTTTTGAGGGCGGGAACGTCTTCACCGTCGCCAATGGCGACGACCGACGTGGTGATCTTCAGCGCTCGCATCGTGATGGCGGTGTCGTAAACCGTGTCCCAGTCGGTAGAGTCCGCGCCGTCGGCGAGGAGGACGAAGTGGCGGGTTTTGGACGGCTCCTTTGAGAGCACTTCGAACGCCTTGTTGATGCTGGGGCGGATATAGATGCCGCCGCCGTTGACAGCGAGCTTGCGCGCGCCATCGATCGCGGCTTCTTTGTTCTCGGCCGACTGCATCGGCACGACCATGTCGATTCCGTCGCTACTACCGGCCACGCCCACGCGGTCCATCGGACCGAGCATTTTGATGGTTTCTTCCGCCGCGCGGGAGGCGAGTCGAACTTTGGGCTGGCCGTCCTCGATCGCGCCCATACTGCCGGAACAGTCCGCGATGATCAGCACGGATGCGGCGGCCAGGGACTTCTTTTGGCGGATGTTGAGGTCAACGGGCAGGGCATCGGTGACGTTGGTTCCGTACCAGCCGCCGGGCAGGAAGGAGTTCTCGCCACCGACCATGGCGAGGCCGATGCCGCTGTCCTTACTGGCGGTCACGATGGCGTTTCGGATGCTGTCGGGGACGTTGGCGGCGTTGATGTCGTTGAGGATGATTGAGTCGTAGGCTTGGTATTGCTCGGGCCGGGTGGGTAGGTTGCTGGGGCCGACGAGATCGACGGCGATGCTTTGGTGCTGGAGTGCGGTTGCGAGGGCCTGGTCGGTGGTATTGTCCTGAGCGATGAGAATCTTGGGGCGGCCTCGGACGTTGATGAAGCCTGCTCCAAGGTTATTGCGGGGGTCGGTGTCGTTGTTGGCTTCGAGCGTGGCCCGGTAGCGCTGGAGGCCGACGGACTTGATGGTCTGGGGGAAGATGATGGTGTTGCGGCCATCGTGGAGGTCCACGACCTTTTCGGCGACCACGACGCCTTCGCGGTCGAGGCGGACTTTGCCAGATTTGATGCCGTGCGAGTCGATATCGACTTTAATGTCGAAGGGTTGGCCCTCGCGGCCGGAGTCGGGCATCTCGACCGACGAGATAAGGGCTTCGGTCGAACCATCGACTTGGCCGAGGGCGATGGTGTCGATGCTGATGTTGTCGAGGGCGGCGACTTGGGCCGCGCCTCGGAGGTCGCCTTGGGTCTCGTTTCCGTCGGAAAGGAGGACGATGCGCTTAGCTTTGCCCTCGGGGAAGACGGCAGAGGCGAGGCGAACCGCCCCGGCGAGGTCGGAAGTCGAGCCATCGACGCGGGATTCGATTTTTCGGACCGTGCGGCGACCACCAGGCGAGGATTCGATGGCGGCGGTCCCGCCGAAAACGACGATGGCAGCCTCGTCGCCATCGGGCATCTTGGACATCGCCTCATCGATGAACTCTTCCTGCTTGACGCGGTCCTTATCGCGGATCGAATCGCTCCGGTCGACGAGGAACACGGTGCACGTGCCCTTGTTGGGACGATAGATTTCGGGGCCGGAGAGGGCGAGGATCAGCAGGGAGCAGATGAGGCCGCGCAGGATGAAGGCGCGGATTTTGCGCCGCTTGGCCATCCCCTGAACCTGGAAATACGACCAATAGAGGCCGACGAAAATCGGAATGAGGAGGAGCAGGTAGGCGGGATTGGTGAACCTCATTTAGCTCTTCCTCGCGTACAGCCACCACTCGAAGGCCAGGAATCCCAGGCCGATCATGACGAAGATGCGCCAGTAGTCTTGGAGGCGGAAAGGGGTCTGAATCGCCTTGACCTTGCCGCCACCGAGGACGAGGTCGGGCTTGGTGGCGATGTCGCTTTCGGTGTCGCTTCGCAGGTTGGCGTACACGTTCTTCTTTTTGCCGTCGACGTTGGCGGTGTAGGTGCCCGCGAAGGGAATGGTCCGCCAGATCGCCTGGCCGTCTTTGGCGGCGACGGACTGGGAGAAGCCGTTGGGGCCGGAAATCTGGACATCGCCTTGGGCCCGGAAGGCGAAGGTCGCGCCGACGCGGGTAACGATGTCGGTAGAGTCGGCCTGCTTGGCCACGAAGTCGAGGATGTTGGCAATGAAGATGGGGAAGCCGACTTGGAGGGGGAAATCGCTGTCAAGGGTGTTGAAGGCGACGGCGATCTTCTTGGTATCGCCATCGTCGACGACCACCACCGGACCTTGGTTGGAATCGACGACGGTTCGCGCGCCCTGGTACGGTTTCAGCTTGACGCCGCGTTCGATGTAAGTGGAGCGGAAGTTGACGTCCTTTGTGATGGGCGAATCGGCGATGTCGGTTAGGCGAGGGGAATCGAGAGTTCCATTTGCGGTGGCACCGCTGGCTTCCGAGGTTGCTCCAAAGGAAAGCACGGCGCGGCTGGAGCAGGGTTCGGGTTTGACGCCATCGAAGATGATGAGGTCGTACTTGGAGACCGGCCCTTTTTCGGAGACCGGTAGGGTTTCGTCCTTGGCGAGGCTGACGCGGGGATCAAGCAGAAGAGCGCGCTCAAGGAATGGGTTGCCTTTGGTGATGAGCAGGGTGCTGATGGCGGCGTTGGGGTCGGCGGCGGCGTACAGCTCGTTATCGGCGAGGAGGAGGTCCTTTGCATCGATTTTGGCGTGGAGCATATGGGCCGATGCAGGGGCGACGCAGGTGACGCCAGCCGACTTGAGCGACTGGATCGACAGTTTTTGGGTAAGGAGGAGGACGTTGTCGGCGTAGATATCGACCGTCGTCTCCGCCTTGTTCAGGCCGAAGTTCTTAACTCCGCAAAAGATTTCATTGCCGCGCGAAGTTTTGGCAGAGCCGAGGGCGGTGATGGCGAGGTTTTCTTGGCGGGTGCCGATGCTTTTGTAAACAACGGTGGCCTTGCCGGGGGCGAAGTTCTCGACTTTGGGGAAGCAACCGTCGGAGATGACGAGGATGCGGGCCGAATCGAGACTACTCACGAGGGCCGACGCAAGGCGAAGGGCTTCGCCCATGTTGCCTTCTTCGTCGCTGGCGTGAATCTGGCTAAGGGCGGCGCGCTGTTTGGCGGGATCGTTGCTAAGCGAGAACGCGACACGGGGGACGGCTCCGGCCTCAATGAGGGCGAAGCGGTCGGACGGTTTGCTGGTGTTGATGGCGGCGCGGACGAGGTCGAGCGCGTTATCAAAGCGGGAGGGCGAGACGTCGGTGGCGCGCATGGACGCCGAGGTGTCGAGGACGATGACGGTGGTCTCGCCGAGGAGCCCTTCTTGCCGCACCTGCGGCTGGGAGAAGGCGAAGCAGATCAGCGCGGCGACGATGAGCTGGAGGACCATCAGCCAGTTGAAACGGAGCCTTTGAAAGAGGCTATTGGCGCGGATTTCCTCGGTGTGCTGGGGCCAGAGAAAGGTGGCGGGAACGCGGACGTCTCGGCGGCGCATGCGGAGCAGATAGAGCGCGACGATGATGCCGGTAAGCGGCAAAAGCCAGAGGAGGTGCAGGGGGAGTTGGAGGCTCATTCGAACCATCCTGCGGGCTTGAGCTTGCGCACCATCACCTGTTCTAGCGAGTCGCTGGTGCGGATGAGGACGTGGCGTCCGCCGGTGCGTTTGGCGGCGTCGGCAATGGTGAGGATGTGGTCTTCCAGGCTCTTTCGGTATTGGAGCAGAGTGTCGCGGTTGATCGTGATTTCGGTTGTGCCGGTGTTTTCGGAGTCGATGAGTCGGAGGTCGCCTTCGAGATCGGGGTCGATTTCGGCGTCGCTGAGGATTTGGGCGAACCAAACCTCGAAACCACGGCCGCCGAGGGCGCGGATGGTGGCGGGAAGCTCGGGATCGAGGCCGTCGCTGGCGAGGATGAGGATGCCATTGCGAAGATTGGACCGGAGGATGGAGCGGAGACTGTCGTTGAGGGTTTCCTGGTTCAGTTCACCAGCGGCGCGCTGAATGCCGTCCATCAGCCGGAAGGCGGACGATCGTCCGCGCAGGATGGCGGAGGGCGGCTGTTTGGCTCCGATGACTTTCAGACGAACGCCATCGCCGCCAATGAGGCCCACGTAGCCGAATGCCATCGCATACTTTTGGGCGAGGGCGAACTTGGATGGTTCGCCAAAGTGCATGCTCGGCGAACCATCGAGGCAGAGGTACACGATGAGGTCTTCCTCGTCCTGATACGTCCGCATGACGGGCGTATCGAGGCGGGCGAGGACGTTCCAGTCGAGGTGGCGAAGGTCGTCGCCTTCCGAGTAGTTGCGGAAGTCGGCAAACTCGATGGAAACGCCTTTCTGCTTGCTGATTCGCTCGCCTTTGGACGCGCCGCGATACACCCGGCTCGGCCTCAGCCGCAGGGTTTCGAGGGCGCGCAATTCGCGAGATTCCAGCAGTCCCGACGTTTCCGTAGACATCGGCGGTTAGACTTTGATCGGGTCCTTGTCGCGCGAATCGACGTGCATCAAGACGGCGCGAATGATGGTGTCGGCCGAGACGTTGTCGGCTTCGGCTTCGAAGTTGAGGATGAGTCGGTGCCGGAGCACTTGGCTTGCCGATGCGGTCAAATCTTCCTTCGCAACGTTGAACCGACCTTCGAGCAAGGCGCGAATCTTGGCGGCGGTGATGAGCGACTGAGCGCCGCGCGGCGACGAGCCGTAGCGAACATACCGCTTGACGTCCTCGCAGGGGCGGTCCGAATCGGGGTGGGTGCCGAGGACGATCTGAAGCGCGTAGTCGAGAACGGCATCGCTGATCGGGACTTCGCGAGCCAGAGCGCGCATCTTCAAGACGTCTTCGCCGTGGGCAACGGCGGTGATCTCGTCGGAATGGGTTCCCGTCGTGCGTTGGACGATGGCCTTGAGTTCGTTCTTGGTGGGGAACGGGACGAGGAGTTTGAAGAAGAAGCGGTCGAGTTGGGCCTCGGGAAGCGGGTAGGTGCCTTCCTGCTCCACCGGGTTTTGGGTCGCCATGACGAGGAACGGCTCGCTGAGGTCGTGCCGCTTGCCGCCGACGGTGACCGATCGTTCCTGCATCGCTTCCAGCAGGGATGATTGAGTCTTGGGCGTCGCGCGGTTGATTTCGTCGGCGAGAACGATGTTGGCGAAGATCGGCCCTTTGCGGAACTCAAACATGCGGTTGTCGTTCAGTACGTTGGTGCCGGTGACGTCGGCCGGCATCATGTCCGGGGTGAACTGGATGCGCGAGAAGTCGAGCGACAGCGCCTGGGATAGCGACTTGACGAGGAGCGTCTTGCCGAGGCCGGGCATGCCTTCGAGGAGGATGTGGCCGTTGGCGGCTAGGCCGATGAGGACCGATTCGACGATGTCGTCTTGGCCGACGATGACCTTGTTGACCTCGGTTTTGATGCGGGTAAAGGTCTCACGAAACCAGGTGGCTTGTTCTGCTGACATAGTTCACTTCTTCAGGCTTTCGAAATAGCGTTTCACGCGGGTTTGATACTGCTTGGGAATCTCGTTTTGGCTGAGGGCGGATTCCGCTTTTTTGGTGTAGGTGGGCAGGACGTTTTGGTAGGGGACCGACGACTTGGTGCCCTTGAAGGTTGGGGCCTTGATCTCGTAGGTCATCTCCAGTCCAGGACGGGTGTCGTCGCGTTCGGTGGGCGCGAAGATCGGCTTGGCGGAACCCTTGCCCTGCTCGGCCTTGCCGAGGTTGACGTGGCCGGTGTCGGCGATCATGACGTCGTTATCTGGGCCGGGGGCCGGTCCGCCCATGCCAAGCCCGAGACCTAAGCCAAGGCCCAGGCAAAGCCCGTTGCATTGGCCACCCATCTGGCCATTCTTCAGCGCTTCGAGAAGCTTTTGAAGGTATTCCTTGCGGGCGTCATCGTCGGCCAGTTGCTTTAGCAACTCCTCGATCTTTTTGCGCATTTCTTCGAGTTCGGCCTTGGAGAGCTTCGGGCGCGAAGCGCCGTGGGTTTGCTGTTCAGCATTCTGGCGGAGCTTGGCGGCGGCTTCCTGGATTTCCTTCCACATCGGGTCGTTGAAAATCTTGCTGAGGACGTCTCGCGCCTGTTGGGACAGTTGGAGATTTGCGTAGTCCTTCTGTGCCTGTTGGGCGGCCTTCATAGCCTCGTCGAGTTCTTTTTGTGTCGCGTTGATCTGGTTTTCGAGGTCGTGCTTGGCCTTCTCGTCGAGACCTGGCTTGTTGAGTTGAGCCTTAAGGCTGTCGAGCTTCTTTTGCAGTTCGTCGACCTTCTTTTCCGCGTCGGACTTGTGCTGGGCGGCGGCATCCATTTTCTGCTGGAACTCTTGGTCGCTCAGCTTGACGTCGGACATGTTGGCCTTTTCCAAACCTGCTTTCTGCAGTTCGGCCTGCATCATCTTGTCCTTGACGGTGTCGGCTTGGTCGATCCTTTCGAGGCTCTGCTCGCCCATCTTCTTTTCGAGTTCATCGGCTTTTTTCGACAGTTCCTCGGCGCGGGTCATGGCTTCTTTGGGGTCGAGGCGAGCCTTGTCGTAGTCCTTCTGCAGCTTCTGCAAATCCTTCTGCAAAGCCATGAGCTCGGGATTAGTGCTCTGCTTGTTCGTGTCGTCGTCGAAGATCGCTTTGCGGAGCTCTTCGAGGCGCTTCGCCTCCTTGCTCATGGCGGCTTTGGCGGCGAGGTCCTCTTTGGAGAGGAACATCTTGGAGTTTGCAAAGAAGAGGATGACGGCGATGGCGCAAATGCCGACAACCGCAAGCAGGTGGAACCGCTTGAGGCGCAACGGATAGAGCGAGCTTGGCTTGAGGCCACCCAGGTGAGCGGTGGCGTCCTCGGCCAACAGTTGACCAAACAAACCTTCATCGCCCGGGACCTCGGCGGAGGTGCCAAGGCGATCTTTGAGGTCGGCTCGACGGTCGATGCTTCGGGCTACGGCGACATCATCGATGCGACGAAGGCCACGGATCGCCGCGCCGATTAGGGCGCACACGGCGAGGACGACGCCAAACTGACTCCACTCAAAGTAGTAAACGCCCCTCCAATCGAGGACGGCCCAAACGATGCCGATGACCGAGGCGACGGCAAGACCGGCGAACGCGCCTTCGACGAAGAGCAGGAATTTGATCCTTCTCTTAAACGGCTGGAACTGTTTGGTTGCGATCATTGGGGAGCCTCCGTGGGCTTTTCAAGGATGCGTGCAGACTGCTTCGCGACGTTTGGAATTGTCGCGAGCGCGAGAATGACACATAGACATAGTAAGGCAAGACTATGCAATCCGGCTATGCCGGCGACTTCGACACCGCAAAAAGTGCTCGTGAGCGGATTGACGGCCCAGATTCCGCTGGCAGTTTCCACGCTACCACCATCAACGATGGCGAACAGAGCGGTGGGCAGAATGAGGGCGAGGACAAAGAAGAAAAGGGAGATGGTGCGACCGCGGGAAAGCAGCGGTACGCGGCTAACCGAGAACCAGCCGAGGAGAAAGGCGATAAGCCAGATATCGAGGGCGAGCAAGACGAACATCAGAAAAGATGTCGAAAAGGGATCGAGGACTTCAATCGATGACACGGTTGTCGGGCCGCCAAACCTTCGAAAAGCCATGGCGGTCGGTGCGCTGGCGACGCCCCAAGCGTAGGCCGCGACGCAGGTAGCAAACAAGAGCAGGAGGTAGGGCAAGTGTCCGCTTGGCCGACCGGACAGGATATGCCGGATGTTGAAGAAGCCGTTGGGACGGTGCCGCCGGAGGTCATTGAAGCCGAAGCTGGACAAATACGGCACGATGATCATGCCGAGCACAAACAGGAGGATGAAGACCGACCGTCCGTGGAAGATTTGAAGGGCGGTCTTGACCGTGACCGATGTCGAGGTCGTCGTGTAGGGGAGCATCGTGCGGAGGGCGGGGTCCATGGAAAAACCGACGAGGAACGCCAGTGCGCCGATATAGATGAGACCGTGGACGCGAAGGCCGCGAATCTCCTTTGAATTGCCCGGAGCGATCAGGCTGCCGGCGGCCAGGATCAGAAACTTGACGATGCAGAGTTGGAGGACAATCGAGAGGATCCAAGTGGGAACCTCGTGCCCGAAAACCGGCCAGGTTTGATCGGCAGCGAAGGGGAAGGCGATGGGATTCAGGCTCCCGAACGGGTTGACCTGCGTGAAGGGCGAACCGGAGAAGCCCGATGTGACGCCCAGGAGTAGGAAGGTGACGATGAAGTAGCAGCCGACCGCCAGATAGGTCCAAATAATGGCGGGCAGCACCTTGGAACAGAGCGTCGACAGCAGGAGCCCAAAGGACGCGCAGACGAGCCCATAGAACGAGAATTGAAGGAAGGTTAGGAATAGCTGGCCCCAGGTTGCACCGCCAAGGGTGACGCTGACGGCGCAGATCGGAAGCGAGAGCACGAGCAACAGCCAAACGTACCGGAAGGAGCCGATGAGCTTGCCGACGAGGTAATACTTGGGCTCGGTCGGGGCAGAAAAGACGAGATCGAGGGATCGGCGCTGTTTTTCGGTGACGATCGCGAAGGCGCCCATGCTGGGGGCGGCGATGGTGATCACGATGCCCAGCGAGACCAGGGTCGCGTAATAGAATTCTTGCAGGCGGCTCTGGGCAGTGGCGAGGCTTTCTGCCGCGTAGCCTCCCATCGAGCTGTTATAGAACAGGAGGAGCACTCCGCCCATGACGAAGAGGTACAGGGTGAAGAGGACGGCGGCGCGACTGCCTCGGAGCTGGATGCGCATGTCGCGCGTGGCGGTGGCGTTCCCGATATAGGTTCGCTTGAGCCTTAACAGCCAGTCCGCCGTCGAGAACATGGTTAGTTTACGTCTCCGGTGGTGAGCTTGAGGAAGACGTCTTCGAGGTCGGCTTCGTCTTCGCAGAAAGTGACAACGCGGTGACCGGCGTCGATGATCGCCTTGAGGTAGTCAGCCTGCTCGGGATCGCTTCCGGCAAACTCGACGAGCATCTCGTCTTGACCGACCCGTTCGCACTTCTCGACGTTGGGACGAGTGGTGGAAAAGGTTTCGAGGGCGGCGAGATCGCTAGCGGTACGAATGCGAATGAGCTTGGTCGGGCGGATGCTACGGACAACGGAGGCGACATCGCCAAAGGCGAGCAGGTTGCCGCGCTCGATGATGCCGACACAGTTACAGAAGTCGGAAAGCTCGGGCAGAATGTGGGAGGAGACGATGACGATCTTGCCCATGTTGCCAAGTTCGGCGATGAGACCCTTCAGTTCAGCGCGGGCGCGTGGGTCAAGGCCAGAAGCCGGTTCATCGAGGAGGAGGAGCTTGGGATCGTGGACGAGACATCGGGCAAGGCAAAGGCGCTGCTGCATGCCGCGTGAGAGCGACTGGACGAACGAGTACTTCTTAATCGTCAGGTCGGTGAGTTCCAGTACCTCGTCGATGACTTTGTCTCGTTTTTGGACGCCGTAGATCGAGGCGAAGAAGTCGAGGTATTCCCAGACTTTGACGTCGTCGTACAGACCGAAGAAGTCGGGCATGTAGCCGATCATCCGGCGAATCTCCATCGGGTTTTCGAGGATGTCAACACCGTTGAGGGTGGCGGTCCCGGACGTCGGCTCCAACAGGGTGGCGATCATGCGGATCGTCGTTGTTTTGCCGGCTCCGTTGCTTCCGATAAAGCCGAAGATGTCGCCTGGCTTGAGGCTGAACGAGATGCCTTGGACGGCGGTAAATCCGCCGTACGTCTTATGCAGGTTTTTTACTTCGAGCATTGGTCTTGGACTTGGGAATGAATTTGACTTCGTTGTCGGCAAAGATGAGAGTCTTGGTGGCCCATGCCAACATAGTGGCGGTCACGATTAGTTGAAAGATGAGGTGGCCGATGACGAGCGTCATACGGTCCATGCTCGCCGCCGAAAAACGTTCGCCGGAGGAACCGTAATCGTAAGCGTGCTCCATCCCAATTCGGCTCATGACGTCGATGGGCGAGAGGAGGCTGTTAATGAACGATCCAGTGAACGAATTGAAGGCGTTGGAGAAGGCGGGCAAGAAGAAGAAGTAGAGAAGGACGATGGCGATGGTGACGCCCAACGCAATCAACGGCCGACGCACCCGAGCAGAGATGAGGATGGTCATCGCGATCAGCGACGCGCCCTGGGCGAAGACAACAATGCTGGCGAGGAGGATGTCGTCGAGTTGGACCTTCGTCATGAAGGTTGCATCGATGAGGACCGGGATCAAGAACAAGCCGAACGCCATCGCGAGCCCGGCAAAGGCGCCCATGAACTTGCCCACGATGATCTGGCCGTGGGTGATGGGGGCGACGAGCAGCATGTCCCAACTTCGGCGTTCCCGCTCTCCCGCGATCGATGCGTGAAGCATCAGCGGAATCGCGAAGAACATGAGGACCATAAATCCGCCGATGAGGAGGATTGGGGGGATGTCGCCACGGTAGTAGACGCAGATGATGGCGAACAAGGCGTAGCAGACGAGGACGATGCCGATGCCACCGTTGACGGCGACGGACGAGCCTCTAAACGACAGGAATCGCTTTCGGAAGCGGGTCACCTCGGCCATCATCGGATTCTGGGTGAACAGAGTCTGCACCCACGACTTCTTTGGTGCGTTCATGGCGCCCCCCATTGCGGCGCTTCGACGACGCTAAACGATGAGGATGGGTGACGAAGTCCATAACTCGGACCGATCTGCATCGACGGTTGACTGGCTAAGACCAAGAGGTGATTCGGGAGGTTGGCGGCCACGTTGCTCCAAGATTGGTAGGTCTGCTGTTTATCTCCCTCATGCGACGAAACGGCCTTGCCGACTCGCAGGTCGACGGATTTGCCGGGTGGAATTGGGTCGCCGAAGAACTGAGTCTCGCCCGGACCGATCGCGGTTAGACCCTGAAGTTCCTCGCGAGTTTGGTTGTCGACGCGAAGGACTGTCTGACCATCGACCTTGACCAAGGTCATTCGCAGCCCAGCGCCCTCTTCGGTGGACTGCGTATACGACAGGTCCTTGAAGGCGAGGTTGCCGGTGCTCACCGCAGGAGCGATGATGTTTCTGCCGTTATCGATCAAGTTCACTCCCGTACTCAACGAATTCCCGTACCGTGATTCACTCATCAAGGTTTCAACACCCTTCAGCTTGAGATCGTAGGAGCTTGCGCGGGGAAAGAACATTTCGGAACGGGCGAAGGCGAGTCCTTCACCGTTGGCATCGACGACGGCGATGCTCTTGGTTCGTGTGGTTGCACCCGCACTGTAGAGGCTGATAGTGGAGTTAAGCAGAATGGCGCTGAAGACCACACTGATGATCGGGGTCGTGATCCAAGCGCGTTCAAGCCGGTTCATGCGCCGCAAGATGAAGAAATTGATGGGGATCACCACGATGATGTAGGCGATGAGCACATACATGATCGTTTCGACCGGAGGTGGCTTGATCTGGAAAGGGTCTTGGTTGAGGGACCGCGCGATAGGTGGCAAGCCTGACCCTGGCGGCGAACCTGCGGGCCCGGTCACGGTTGAAGACGCCGGGGGGTAAGAGCCTTCGTAATCATTGCCTTCCAGTCCGATTTGCGAATCCAGCATCCGCACAACCTGCTGTCGGTGGAAGCGCGGCAAAGACCGGAGGACCATCGACTTTCGATCGCCGGACTCGCGGATGGGGGATTCGAAAGGGTTGACGGAAAGGAAGGAGACGAGACCAAGCCCGTAGGAGCGCAGGTAAGACTTGGCGTTAGGAACCTCCACGTATTTCGTGTTGGCGGTGGTTTGACCTTCAGTCTGGGTTACCCCGCTTTTGGTAACGACTTGGAGGTTTTCGACAGGGAGAATATCGCGCCAGCGCTGATCAGAGACGGCGGTTGGGGCTGCGCCACCGATGAAGAGGACCACGCCTCCCGAGCGGATGTATTGGCGGATGGCGTGCACTTGATCATCGCGCAGGCGGTCGGTGCCGTCGCCAAGAACAAGGGCGTCGAGGCATTCGTAACCAAGAAGGCGATCCGGCGCGTCGTCAGGCGTACAGCCCCCGACTCCGATGCCGGCGTTGTCTCCGCCGTTTGAATTAGTGGGCTGGGACTTGAGGAAAATGAGATCGGACGGGTTGTCGCTTACGAGGCCGATTCGAATCTGTTCGGGATTGTAGTCACCCTTGACCGGCTGTTCGATAGTTCCCGAGGGAATGCGAAGTTGGATGAAGCCCTCGTTGTAGGCGCTGATCTGAAAGAGAACCCGCTTCTTCGAACCCGTAGGAAGTTCGACAGGGTACTCGACGTTGGTTTGCTCGCGGTCGCTGCTGGTGGTCAGGGTGCCGTTGACGTCGGGTCCTCGATTCTCAATGTTGGCATAGTACGGATTCGATTGACTTTGACTCAGGCCCGACCAGACCTGCTGAACGGACATGCGTGGGGCTTGGGCGGCGCAAAATGCGCCGACAGCGAGCGCGAAGACGCTCGCAAATAATCTGGCCTTTCCCCACGCCATACGTTTTAGCAATGACGCATTTTAGGCCGGTATTAGTTCGGTTGGGGCGAACTTTTTACGATTTTTTTACCAGTTACCGTAATGAGTTAGTTCTTTAGCAGAAAAGCGGATATTTCGTTCAAGAATCGTGACTTCTGGATTGGCCTTGTCAATTCCAACAATTAGTACTGGAAAGCGCGGCTAGGGCAAGCCGAATTCTGAGGCGACTTTGTCGGCCAGCGCTTCGGAGACGGTCGTGGAATAGAAGGCACTCGCCTAGCCGCCGCCCGTCGCCGGGTAAAAGCGGTCGATCTTCAGGTTCTCCTTGAGCTTCTGCACGGCCTGGACACGGAGGGTATCGGTCAGTTCAATGCGCATCTGGTCCATCTCCTCTTTGGTGACTTCGTCGCCCTTGGCTTCGATGCGGAAGATTTGGATTCCGTTCTGGGTCTGCACCGGCTTGGTAATTCCGCCTTTCTTCAGGGTTTTGATCTCGTCTTGCACCGACTGGGGAAAGGCGGCGAGTTGACGCCAGCCGAGGAGTCCGCGGTTTTGCTTTCCGACTTGGTTGGTGACGAGTTCGTCGACCAGTTTCGACCACGGCTCGCCCTTTTGCAGCCGGTCATAGGCGTTTTGGACAACTTTGATGGTGTTGGCGACGTCCTCGGCGGAATTCGAACGGGGCGGCACAACGATGGTCGAAACGCGGACATAGGTTTTGGGGTCGAAGTCCTGGAATGCAATCTTGGTGAGGTAAATCGAAGTTTTGACGGCAAGGTAGAGGCGGTTCTTGGTCTGGCCGTTCTGTGCCATGAACTCTTCGATGGTCTGCCCGTTGGCGAGGCTTTGCTTCATCTGGTCCATCTCGCGGATCACACCCTGCTCGACCTCCTGCTGGGTGACAACCAAGCCGCGCTTGTCGGACTCGGCTTTGGCGACGCTATAGTACATGATCTCGTTGAGGATTTCCTCGCCGTGGGTGTCCCACAATAGGTCCTCGACGTCCTTGGCTTTGATCTCAATGCCGTTGACCTTGACCAGCACCTTTTCGGCGGCGGGAGCTTTGGCCATGCCTGGAATCGAAAGCTGAAAGGCGGCATTCTGCAGAAGCAGATTCATGCCAAGAACGGCGGCGGTGAAGACCATGACTTGATCTTAGACGACTGACCGCAGCAAAGGTTTGCGTTGGGTCCTATTCAAAGGGGTTTATCGCGGGACGGCGATGGAATCGAGGATTCGCTTGAGGACGTCGTCTGGCGTTTGACCTTCGATTTCCGACTCTGGTCGGAGTTGGATGCGATGGCGGAGGACACTCGGTGCCATCTCCTTCACATCGTCCGGGATCACAAAGTCGCGTCCACGAATCTGGGCGACGGCCTTGGAGACATTCAATAGGCCGATGCCGGCGCGGGGAGACGCGCCGACCATGATGTCGCGGTTGTCGCGCGTGGTCTTGACGATCTCGTAGATGTAGTTGAAAACTTTGTCCTCGACCGTGGTCTTGCGAACTTGGGCCTGGAGGCTTTGGAGTTCGGAGACGGAGGTGACGGTTTGCAATCCCTGCTCGTCGAGGTTCTTGGGCTGGAAGCCGCTGTGGTGGAGCCGCAGAACCTGGACCTCTTGCTCGGCGGTCGGATAGCGAAGCATGACCTTCATGAGGAAGCGGTCTTGCTGGGCTTCGGGCAAAGGATAGGTGCCTTCGTATTCGAGCGGGTTTTGGGTGGCGAAGACGAGGAACGGGGCAGGAAGATCGTGGGCGACGCCGTCGATGGTCACCTTGCGCTCTTCCATGGCTTCAAGCAAAGCGGACTGGGTTTTGGGCGGCGTTCGATTGATTTCGTCCGCAAGGAGGAGGCCAACGAAAATCGGACCCGGGCGGAACTGAAACTCGTTCTTACCCATGTCGAAAACCATGGTGCCAGATACGTCGGACGGCATCATGTCGGGCGTGAATTGGACGCGCCCGTACTTCATTCCGAGAACATGTCCGAGAGATCGGACCATCAGGGTTTTGGCAAGGCCGGGAACGCCTTCCAGCAACACGTGTCCGTCGGCGAGGGTTGCGGCGATGATTTGCTCGATGACCTGCTCCTGGCCGGAGATGACTTTGGCCAATTCGGAGTGAATTCTCTGCGATAGCTGTTCGACGGACATATCCCTTCGTAGCATGGCACAATCGCAACCATTTTGGTTGGAATCAGGTAGAAATGGTACCGATGCTCCAAGTGAACGGACTTGTAAAGGAATACAAGAATTATCGCGCCGTCAACGATCTTTCCTTTACGATAAAGCCGGGAGAGATCGTCGCGCTGTTAGGCCCTAACGGCGCAGGCAAAACGACGGCTTTGCGGTGCATTGCGGGAATCTTACGGCCTACTCATGGGCAGATTCTCATCAATGGCCATGACCTGATCAACGACCAGATGAACGCCAAGCGCGGACTGGCGTTCGTGCCCGAAGTTCCATCGCTATACGACTTGCTAACCGTTTACGAGCATTTGCGATTCGTGGCGATGTGCTTCGACAACCTGGAGAAGTTTGAGCGCGAGCACGAGACACTGCTGCGCAAGTACCACTTGTGGGAAAAGAAGAACGACCTCGTGGCGACGCTGAGCAAGGGCATGCGACAGAAGCTGTCGGTGGCGTGCGCCATGATCCACGATGCGAATATCTTTCTGTTCGACGAGCCGCTGATCGGTATCGACCCGGCGGGCTCGCATGAATTAAAGCAGGAGCTCTTCCAGGCGCGGGCGAACGGCGCGTCGATTCTAGTTTCGACTCACCTGCTGGACACGGTCGAACGCCTTTGCGACCGAATCATGATCATGGCACGAGGCAAACTGCTGGCCGAGGGCACGACGCAGGAACTTCAAGAGCTTTACGGAATGCAGGATAAGTCGCTGGAAGACTTGTTCCTCATGCTGACCAGCGAGGCGGAATGAAGGGGCACATCGGCGCACTCTGGTTCCTATGGGTTCGGCAGTTTGTCAACGGACTCAAGCGGTCGGTCAGTACGCCGCGCCGCCTGATCTCCCTCCTGATCGGTATCGGCTACTATGTCGGCTTCTTCATGCGTCCGTGGGATCAATCGTCGTCGTCGGCGTTGCAAAAGGGCATTGGCTCTAGCATTCAGTTCGATCGAACAACGATCGATCAAGTGGTGTTCATCGGCTTTATGATGCTGAGCATTCTTCTTTCGATGGGCCTTTTTGGTCTGCGGAACACGTTTCGTCAGGCGGATGTGGACGTGCTCTTTGCTACGCCGATCCCATCGCGGAAGGTCATGCTGTTCCGATTATTCCGCGACTATGCCATGACTCTGCTGCTCCCGATCCTGATTTCTCTGTTTGCTTTGATGCCGACGTTGGCGGTCGTACGGGCGGCGAACTCGGCCGATCCCCAGGCGTTTCGGTTGGTGGCGGCCAGCGGCTTGCTCGCCTGGGCTCTGCTGTCGTTTACGTGGGTGGCGCTCGGCTACGCCCTAAGCTTCTTAGTGGCGAAGTACGAGAAGAAGAGCAAGACCATCGTCCGGGCCGTTGGCTGGGCTATCTTCTTCGCGGTTGCGGCGGTGATCGTGCACATCATGCTGAGATTCTGGGCGAATCCCGAACTGGCGACAATCGGCCAAGCATCGGAGGTGTGGTGGGTGCGCGGAATAATGATCTTGCCGACGGCGGCGACTTCGCTGGTGATGGGTGCGTTTACGGGTTCGCCGCTAATCTCGCTGATCGGATTGGCGATCTTTGCGGTAGCGATCGGCGGCAGTTTGTACTATGCGTCGAACCTCAGCGGCTGGATGTACGATCAGGCGGCGACGCGGGGATTCCAGAGTCAGGCCCTGCGGGATCTTCAACGGAAGAACGACTACGCTGGAATCGCGGCCGAGCGGGCTCGACAGGGCAAGGTAAGGAAGAGCCGGTTGGCGAATCGGGTGGCGGAGTGGAAGTTTCGCAAAGGCTGGTCGCTAATCTATAAGGAAATCCTCATTCAGTCGCGTGTGGGCTATTGGATCAATCTGATTTTCTTGATCGGCATGACCGCCTTCAGTTCAATGTTCCTGCTTTTGCCCATGGGCCGGAATGGACAATCATTTGGCCCGATCCTCTACCTTGCGATGACCGGCTTCTTTTCCGTCAACATGAGCTCAATCCAGTCGTTCAACGGTTTTACCGAGACACTTCGCCGCGTGGAGGTGATGAAGCCCTTGCCGCTAACGTCGGCGCAAATCGCGTTCTTTGAGACGGCGAGCAAAGCAGTGGTCTCGATGATCATGGCGTTTGTGCCGTTCGTAGTTGGCTTTATCTTGAAGCCGTCGCTGTGGGAATACCATGTGGCGGGCATGATTGCGGCGCCGATGACGGCGCTTGCATTGGTTGCCGCAGTTTTCTTGGTGGTCGTGTTGTTTCCCGACTTCGATGACCCGACCCAACGGTCGTTCCGAGGGATCATGCAGCTTCTCGCCTTGGTGTTGGTTCTGGTGCCGACGGTTGGGGCGTTTGCCTTGGTTCTTGGGTTCGGTGGCTCACCGATTATCGCGGCAATCTTTTCGGCTGGCATTAATGTCGGATTGACGGCTTTGCTTGCGAGTATCGCGGGCCGATTTTACGCTGATTTCAATCCCAACGAGTAGACTGAATATGGTTGGAACGCCCCTTTTGCGTTCAATGTTGAACAAGAGACTATGAAACTGCGTGCGTCGACAAAGATACTTTTGGGTTTTGTAGGCATTGTAGGGGTGGCTTACGGCGGCAATTTTGCGTACACAAGACTGAGTCTTCGCAACGTTAACCTCGACCCTATTCCGTCCGGCGATCTTTGTCTGATCGCGCTTGGAAAGGCGTCGAACGTGACCGACATCACCGCCAACCATATGGTCCAAATTATCGAAGGATCGAGCACGTTTTCTGGCGATAGCGGCGATGCAAGCGGAGGCCCGCAAAGCGGCTCGGTGAAGAAGCGCATTCCGGTTCGTGAACTGATTGGCACCCTGAATGGCGATCCTGATAGCGCTCAGGCGTTCGTGCGGCGAATGCGCGATTACGACGACGAGAACGCGGCGGTGGCCGACTCGCCTCTATGGGAGAAAGCAGACATCGAGAAGGCGTTGAAAGGCGATCCGGTGCTCAAGCCGAAGCTCGAAAACGACATCAACATGTCGGTCGATGGTAAGCCGGGACAGATCCTCAACCGCGTCGCGTTCTTCGACGGCATCCGTATCAAAATTCCCATTTCCATCTCCGTTCCCAACGCGAAGGGCAACGTCATTCAGACGTCGGATATCGTGGTCTTCAAGCCGCGCTTCATCACCGAGTTCTACAAAACGATGCGCGAGAAGTTCTATGACAAGAACCAGCTTCAGAACTACTACACTGCGTACCTGAAGCAGCATGTCGACGACAAGAACGAGAACATCGGCGAGACCTTCCAAGCGGTGTTTCACAAGTCCGAAACCAGCGAGGAGTTGGCGAAGGTTCAGCGCATCGCCAGCAACACCAAGGTCCTCGTGAGCCAGTCGATGATCAGCGAGGTGAAGATGGCGGAGGATACGGAAGGGAAGGACCCGACTTACGACCTGACGATCCGCTTGACGCCGGAGGGACGAAACCGACTTTGGAAGTACTCGGTGGAGAGCGGCCACCGAGTGATTGTCGTATCTAAAGGCGTCGCTATCGCCTCGGCGACGATTGGGACTTCGCTGAACAGCGAGGAACTCGTGATCAAGCAGATCCCGGACAAGGGACTGGTGGAAGAGGCGGTCAATATCATTCAAAAGAAGGAATAGATTGGTGGAAATTAAAGCGATTGGAATATTAGTTGGGGTTAGCGCTTTGTTCATCGGATGTGCTCCGGCTTCGGCCCCGCCAGGGGGCTCTGGGGGAAAAGGTGCGACCGCGCAGGCGGCAGACCCGAGTTCGTTGGTTGCGGCCGGTAATGAGAAGTCGCTTTTCCCTTTTGCTCAGGGTAATTCGTGGACATTTGCCGTCGACATTCAACGACAGTTGACGGGTCGTCCGAAGGAGCAATCCACGAGCGAATTGGAGTACCGGGTTCTGAGCGTCGCGAAGGACGGAAGCTTTACCAAAGCGACCTTGGGAATATTCCAAGAAGGTAAGCAGAAGGATCAGCAGGTGTGGGGTGCAGATGAACACGGCATCTACCAAATGGCGATGAACCCACCAGGTGGGTCGCTGGTCCCTTACAGCCCGAAGCAACCGATTCTCCACTTTCCGATCAAGGACCAGGAAGAGTTCTCGTGGAATGGCTCGGGCGTGACTCCGGTTGGCAAACCGGGCAAGATGGAATACAAGTACAAATTGGACGGGACGGCCGACGCGGACACCGAGATGGGCTCGATGCACTGTGTGTACATGCAGACGGCCGGGAAATTTACGAATTCGGACGGTACGGTTGGTATTCTGGGAGTCAACTCTTGGTATTCGCCTGGGGTCGGTCTTGCCCGCTACCGACAGGTGATTCAGATTAAAGGCGGCGAATCGTCGGTGACGCTTCGCCTGAAGAAGTACACGGTAAAGAAATGAGAAAGACTTATTGGTTGGCAGTTGCCTGTTTGCTAGGCTTGGGAATCGTCGGTTGCGCTCAGGAGAAGGACAGCAACGCACCGGCCACGAACTCTTCTTCGTCGTCGGCCAACGAATCGAAATCGGATTCGAACGCCGCGAACTCAGATACCAACACCGCTGAAGCCGTTCCGCAGGGTATGAGCCTGGACAAGATTCCGGCCGAACTGAAGAAAGATGCGTTCGATTACTACGGCCTGGGCCGCCCTGCCCCGGTCAAGATGAACGTGGTGACGGGGAGCGACCGACAGCCAGCAACCCAGACGATCATCCTTGACAGCGTTGAGGACGGGCACGCCGACTTTACCGTTAAGAACGAGGGTGCGTTGGCTCAGCTTGGCGACGTGAAGCTTCGCCTCGACAAGAAGGGCGTTCGGATCATGTCGATCGGCGGGGTGGAGGCGGCCCCCGATACGTACGAGTTGGTGAATGGCCTGACCAAGGGCAAATCTTGGGAAGCCAAAATGAAGACGGCGAGTGCGACCATTAGTAGCCGAAACGTCGTCTCCGGAACTGAAGACGTTACGACTCCCGTTGGTACATATAAAGACGCCCTCGTCATCACCGTGACCGGCTCGGGACTTCAAGGCAAGCAGAAGTTTCAAATGACATCCAAAGTTTGGCTGGTAAAGGGTCGAGGTCAGGTCAAAGCCGAAGATACCAATGTGGAAGGAAGCAACAAGACGACCTATACCATCGAGGAATCAAAGTAAGCACGCGGCGTTTGCCGTCCTAACTTTTGCTCTCTCCCTCGCCGGATGCGAACATATCGAGGGCGGCACAACCGTCGCCTCGGGGCCGTTCGTCGCCAAGGTCGAGGAATTCTTGCCCCTCGATCAGCATCAGAAGTCGGCGACCTATATCTCGGATGGCTCGAAGACGGACTATCGGCTAAAGACGGTCACGGACGGGAACAAGGTCAGCTTCCAGGCGGTTAGTCACGATATCGTGGTCGATGAGGAGACTTACTTGGTGGATGGCGGATCGGTGTTTCTGGTCCACGCCGTCGGTGAAGACTTCGTCGAACCAGTGCCGCTGTTAAAGTTTCCGTTAAGAATTGGAGACCAGTACACGTGGAAAGGCAAGCTGGCCTGCAGCGATTTGCAACTGACCGGAATGGCGACGATCACGACCTCGACCGGCAGCGTGGCTTACAAAGGCAAGTCGCAAGAGGCGATTCGCACCGATGTGAACCTCAAGATCGGCGACACGGCCAACCGACGCTTGTCGTTTTGGTTCGTGAAAGGCATGGGCGTAATCAAGACCGAAATGGGTAAGAATGTAAGGGAGCCGGAAGAGCAGTAATGGCATCCATCACCCTTCGACCCACGTCCGAATCCCGCAACGAGCGAGTCGGGGTGGATTGGTGGCTCTTGGGGGCAGCCGGTCTGCTGACGATGATCGGCCTGGCGTCGATCTTCAGCAGCGGCTACGGCGAATCGACCGCCGAATTTAAGAAGCAGATTATCAACATCTTTCTCGGCCTGGTGCCGATGTCGATCTTCGGGTTCTGTCATCCGCGCCTGTGGGCACGGGTTTCCAAAGTTGTTTACGGTGTGAACTTGGCCCTGTTGATTGGCGTTTTGGCGGTCGGTCATGAATCGCACGGCGCGGAGCGGTGGATCAACATCGGTCCGATCCAGTTTCAGCCCAGCGAGCTTTCAAAGATCCTGATTGTGCTGACTTTGGCGACGTTTTACGCCTCGCGACAGGATCGAATCAAGTCGTTTTCGACCTTTGCGCTGGGGGCATTGCACGTGTTTGTGCCCGTGCTTCTGATCATGAAACAGCCGCACCTCGGGGCGTCGCTGTTGATCATCGCGGTGTGGATCGCGCTCAGCTTGGTGGCGGGAGTTTCGCCCAAATACATGTTCATCACCATCGGAACTCTGGTGCTGATAACCACGCTGGTGTTCAAATCTCCCGCTGTGCGCAACCACATTCTTCAGCCATACCAATGGGAGCGGGTACTGGGCTTGCTGGGGATGGACTCGAAGGACAAAAAGGTCAAGGACATGAAGTACCAGACCGAGGTGGCTTCGTACGCCTTTGCCAACGGCGGAATTGCAGGCACGGGCTACCTGAAGGGCGAAGTGAAGCATCGAGTTCCGTTCCAAAGTACCGACTTCATTCTCTCGCTGGTGGGCGAGGAATTTGGATTGCTGGGGTGCCTATCCGTCTTGGGGATTTTCGCGTTGCTCTTTTATAGGATTTGGCTGGGGATGTTGAACGCCGCCGACTTCTATTACCAGATGATCATGGCGGGTATCTTGACCGTTTTGGGCTTCCATACTATCGTCAATGCGGGCATGGTTTTGGGCGTCCTGCCGGTCGTGGGATTATGGTTCCCGTTCCTCAGCTACGGCGGAACCGCGATCTGGCTGTGCATGAGCCTAGTGGGTTTGGCCCTGAACGTCCGAGCCCGCGAGCGAGTCGTCCTGTTCTGAGACGACTGCATCCGATTCTGCCTCCCGATGCGTAATCAGGTTATAATGAACTGCGAGCCCAAGGATGGTGCGAGGAAAATCTAAAGTGAGCGCGAAAAAGCGTTCGAAGGCGGTCGTTGCCACCAAGAGCAAGGCCAAGAAGAGCAAGGAGGCGGTGCCTAGTCACCATCGGTTTGATATTGCCGCGATCAGCTTCTTTGCGTTGGCGGCGCTGTCGGTCGTTGCTCTCCTATCAAAGGACGCCGGTGTGGTGGGCGGCGCGTTGCGCCAAGCCTTCTCGTTAGCCTTTGGAAAGGGCGCATGGGCGGCTCCCGTTGCGTTTGCGGCGATGGGCCTGATGTACTTCCGCGGCCACTCGCGGACCCGCAGCTTTCGATCCGCCCTCGGTGTGGCGATGGTTCTGCTTGCGATCCTCGGCGGATTGGCTCAGGCGAAGGACGGTGATTTCTTCGATCCGATCGTCGTGGCCGATTCGGGCGGCTATCTCGGCGCCTTGATGGGCGCTTTATTCTGGAACCTACTCGGGGTTGGAAAGACGGTTGCGTTCATCGCCATCGGCGCGATCGGCGGCGTGCTGACGCTGGAGCGACCCATTCGAGAGATCTTGTCGGATGCGAAGGCCAACGCCTCTTTGCCACCTAAGCAGGAGGCATTGGAGGAGCGCGCGACCAAGAAGAAGAAGGCGTTGGTTATGATGCCGGACGACTTGGTCGACGATCCGACGGACGTCCATCCGGCGGTGCGGGACTTCGTGGACGAGCCGGTGGCGAAGGCGAAGAAGACGCCGACGATTCGAGAGGTTGCGCCCGCCAAGCCGCGCGAATTCAATATCGAATCCAGCGTGCCGAAGGAGGGCTACCAGCTTCCGCCAATCTCCCTGCTGACCGAACCGGCTGATCGACCGAAGCGAACGGCCCAGGAGATGCAACGCAACATCGAGACCATCGAGGGGACGTTGGAGCAGTTCGGCATTGATGCGAACGTGGTCGAGGTAGCGACCGGCCCGACGATTACGCGGTACGAGATTCAGCTGGGCCCGGGCATCCGTGTTGCCAGGATTGTGAGCTTGGCAGACAACATCGCGATGGACATGGCGGCCTCGCAGGTACGCGTCGAGGCTCCGATTCCGGGCAAGGCGGCTATCGGCCTGGAGATTCCGAACGTGAAATCTTCGACCGTCAACATTCGCGAGCTGATCGAGACGGACGAGTTCATGAATCATCCTTCGCGGCTGTGCGTGGCGTTGGGTAAAGACGTGGCCGGTGTGAATCGGTACGCCGACCTGACGAAGATGCCGCACTTGCTGATCGCGGGTGCGACCAACTCGGGTAAGTCGATTGGACTCGCGACGCTGATTACCTCGCTTTTGATGCGCAACACGCCGAAGGATGTTCGGCTGGTGATGATCGACCCGAAGCGAGTGGAACTGACGCTGTTCGACCAGATTCCACACTTGCTGTGCCCGGTCATCAAGGATGTGAAGGAAGCGCCGGGCGTTCTGCGCGCGGTATGGCGCGAAATGGATCGCCGGTACGACATGCTGAGCGAGAAGGGCGTACGTAACATCGACGGCTGGAACGCGAAGGCTTCTTTCAACGACAAAATGCCGTACATCGTCGTGATCATCGACGAGTTGGCCGACCTTATGATTCAAGCTAAGGCCGAGGTCGAGACCTCGATTGTGCGCTTGGCTCAACTTGCGCGCGCGGTGGGAATCCACTTGGTCATTGCGACCCAGAGGCCGAGTGTCGACGTCATCACGGGCACGATCAAGGCGAATATTCCTTCGCGTGTGGCATTTGCGGTGGCGTCACAGATCGACTCGCGAACGATCCTCGACCAGAAGGGCGCCGACGCGCTGATCGGACGCGGCGACATGCTGTACATGCCGATCGATGCGACCAAGCCGATGCGGGTGCAGGGCTGTTACGTCAACGAAATCGAGATCGAGCAAATCTGCACGTTCTGGCGCAGTCAGGAGAGCCCGAACTACGCGTTCGATCCGGCTGAGTTCGAGGCCGCCGACCCGGTCAAGGCGAGCGGCGACTTTGGCGACGACGTCGACCCGATGTGGGAAGAGGTCGTGAGGTTCTCGGTGGAGAGTGGGCAGGTGTCGACGTCGATGATTCAGCGCAAGTTCCGGCTGGGCTTCCAGCGGGCCTCACGGCTGTTGGATCAGATGGAGGAGCGAGGCATCATTGGACCAAAGGACGGTCCGCGTCCCCGCGAGGTTCTGTTTGCCCTGGCGGATTTGGAGTCGTTGTTTGGCAATGCGCCCCGGTACGACATGGGAACCCACATCGACGACTGGGAAGAAGATTTGCCGTAGGCTAGGCTTGAGGAATCGGGCTTCTGCCCCTCCCACCTGTTCGCTTTGCTCACAGACTCCCTCCGCAAGGGAGGGAGAATCGGGCTTGACTAGCTAGCCGAGGGGGATGGGGATGCCGCCGACGGTTCCGACCGCAAACGTGTGGTCGTCTTTGTTCTTGCCCTTGATGACCGCGTGGTCGGTTTCGCCAACTTCGACGGCGCCCTGCCATGTGGGGGAGCTGGTTTCGCGCCAATAAACCACGTACTTGACGCCCGGTTTGGCGGTCCAATGGATCGTCGTGTCATGGGCTTGCTTGAGATCGTATCGGACGTGGTCGGGGGCCTCGGCGGCGTCACCGAGGGCTTCCATCGACAGGATGTTGAGCTTGGTGACGTTGGCGAGGTAGTTGAAGTCGATCCATTCGATGGTGTCCTTCTCGGTGTGCTGGTGCTCTAGCCATTCGATGGCCTCGACGAAGCGAACGGCGGTGTAGCCGACCTTGTTGAACGGCGTGTGGTCTCCGCCACGTTGGAACCGATCACGACGAAAGACGAGCCAAGGAGCGAAGCCTTTGAGCTTTCCGCGCGAGTTCCACTCGATGAAGCGGGCGAGTTCGCGGCTGTTGTGCTGGGGCAGATTGGGGTCGGTGACTTCCTCAGAGTACAAGCGGACCCGCTTCTTGTCCTTCATGTCGGATGCCATCGAGCTTCCGACCGTGTCGTTGCTGAGGACGGCGTCGATGTTCCAATCCTCTTTCTTGGCGCGCTCAGCGAGGGCAGTGGAGCCAAACAGGCCCTGCTCCTCGCCGCTGAACGCGACGAAGACGAATGTGTTATGCCACTTGCGCTGGCTGAGGATGCGGGCGCTTTCGAGCGTGAGGGCAACGCCGCTTCCGTCGTCGTTGATGCCGGGGGCTTTGGCGGTCATGACGTCGCCGCCGAGGTTGATGGTGTCGAGATGGCCGCCAACGATGACCTTATGGTCGGTTTCGCCAGGAAGGGTCGCAATGACCTGAACGACCGTCTTGTCCTCCGGTACCCGCCGCCCCTTTTTGACGTCGTACTCCATGATCTCGACCTTGAGGCCAGGGATCTTGCGGAATTCACTGGCGACCCACTCTGCCGCTTGCTTGAGTTCCGGGGTGCTGGTGTTGCGGGTTGGGTAGGTCGACAGGTGTTGGAGCGTCGCCTTGAGATGATCGATCGAGACTTGGGAAAAGAGCGACGTTCCGATAAGGGCGGCGGTAGCAATCATGGGCCAAGCATATCCCAACGGCTCCTTGGCATGATTGCGAAAGTGTTCAAGCCGAACGTCGTGGCGAAGTCAATTACTCCAAGGAAAGCCACGATCATTTTGTGATTTGGCTGTTTCATGGTCGATCAACTCGATTCTATGTCGGATAGTCCTGGGGGTGTGAACGAAAGTGTTTTTGATTATTACGGTTGGTGACTTCCCAGCATTTTGATTCGAAGGTCGGTGAAAGGCCCGGGAGGCAGACGATGACTAATGAATACTAAGCAGGATTTGCCGTTCCCGGACGAATCGTTCCAAAGAGGATCGCCTTGAACTTGGCTCGACATCGATGGCCAAATCTCTATACCGGATTGATCGGTAGGGTCGGTGAGACCGAAATACCTGTAGTCCTTACGTTCAACTGACCAAGATTTCCAGACCGGGAATTCGCGCTTCGTGTTTGCGACGACCTGGTCGAATGGTTCATCCCATGAGTAAATCGCGACCTCGTAGCAGTTCGGTCCGCTCATTTCTTGCACGAGTCGCATCAGTTTCGGTTTGGCACCGTGAAGAAAAGCAAATGAATAGTGCGGATCACGCGGGATCATAAGCGCCCATGGAACCGTTACCAGTACTAGAAGTATTGAGAATGTGACGAGAGCAACTTTTTCAGTCTTCTTGAAAGATTGCATTGAACCTGTCCTGGGTCCTGCCTCCACCATACCTTCGATGCAGGCACTTTGAATGCTATCGCTCCGAATCATGAAACTGGAAGAGCTTCAACTGAATTCGTCGGTAGTAAGTCACTTCTATGTCCCGATAAATGAGGATATGCGGACGGAGATCGGTATCACCAGCCTTGGAGTCGTTGAGGAGGATGATATCGACGCCCGAAAGGTTGAAGGAACAACTTCTCGGTTCGGATTGAGAGATATAGGAATGCCAACCTCGAAGCTCGTTCTTCATCCTTGCTATGAGCACATCAACTCCTTGATTCGAACGGTACAAGGCAAGCTCGACAGCAGGTGGGCCCGCGTCGCCGCCGTAATGGACGCCGTACTCAGTCCGTTCGCAATTTTGGAGAAATTGAAAGTCGAACTTGGGCGGCTTCGGAATCAAGTAAGCATAGATAACGACGAGAACGACCAACAAGCAAATCGCAGGTCGCATTGCTCTGCCAAAGCGTTTACCGTTGCGGACTTCCTCCATCAACACCCCCACCATACCTCGCCTATGGAGTACTTTCGGTAGATGGAGGTGGACGGAGGAGGGCCTCCAATGTCACATCTTGTTCTGAACCTAGAATCCTACGCCGCTGGCGCCACCCGCGATGATGATCGGCGGTTCCTTGATGCCTTTGCGGTCCATGCCGAGGCGGAGGCGACGGGCTTCGTCCAGGTAGCCGGGTGTTCGGTTGGGGGAGATTTTGGGTTCGGCGAAGGCCTTTTCGAAGACGGGCCACAGCGGATCGATGTCGTGCGAGAGGTCAAAACACATCACACCGTTCGAACTGGCGACGGCGGCTTGGAGGGCCTTGCCTAAGCCTTCCGGATTGTCCTTGAAATCGCTGAGCGAGAGACCAGCGTAGACGAAGGTTTGATCGTGGGCGGCGCGGTAGGACAGGGTTCCGGCGGATTCAACTGTGAAGCCGACACCCTTGCCTTGGACGAGGGCGTCGTAGCCGGTGGCGGTGGGGTAATAGCACCCAGTGATGAGGAAGTCGATATCGGGCGAGAAGCCGGTCTTTTGGTATTCGGGGGTGAGGAACCAGAAGCCGGCCTCCATGGCGGGAGATGCCCAGTTGTTGCCGTACTGCTGATAGTCGCCGTACCACGATCCCGCGTAGACGCCAAGCTGCATATTGGGCTTGATTGCGCGGATATGGTGTCGGACGTCGACCACGAAGTCGTGGAGGATGGAGGCGCGCCAGTTGAGCCAGGCGTCGTAGTAGGGGCCGGGTTTGATGCCGCGATTGAGCTGAGTCGTGTACGAGTAGGTGTATTTGTAGACGTCGTCGGGCCAGGTGATTCGCTTGCCGATGTGTTGCTGGAAAAGGCTCTCGGCAAGGGGGGTGAAGTCAGCGCTGAGCCCCGCGTAGCGGAGGCGGTCGTCGTAGACGATGCCGTCGATATCGTAGTTCTTGACGACCTCTTCGGCGATGTCGAACAGCCGTCGCTTGACGCTTGGGTTGGTGGGGCTGGTCATCAGCGGGTACTGCTTGTCCTGGGTGGATTCACCGATGCGAACGAAGGAGTCTTTGGATTCCAGCGAGACCTTGCCGTTGGGGGTTCGGAGCATGGCGAGGTTGACGCCGCCGAAGCCGGGGGCGGCGACGTAGAAGCCACCTTTGGGAAGCGGCACGTCGTCGGCGAGCATGTTTCCATTGCGGTCGCACGGAATGGCGTATACCGAGGGGTCGTTTGGCTTGGCGGAGAAGAGGGTGATCTTCTTGCCGTCGAGCGTCGCGGAGTAGTCGAACGGGTGGCCGTTGACGTTGACGATAGGCTTGGATTCGTACAAGACCGACTGCTCGTCGGGCCGGTTGAAGCCGGGGCCGCGGTTGACCAGGCGGTGGCCATCGCAGAAGGCGTTCATCGAGACATAGATCGAGAGGCCGTTCTTGCGGGCCTCGGCGCACATGGGGCCGAGGGGGTCAAAGTCCCCGAGGATGTTGCCTTTCCACTCGGTGAGCTTTGGCGCGAAGGTGCTGGGATAGACCATCTCGCTTGAGAGGGGTTTGACGTCGAAGACGATGGTGTTGAAGCCGGCGGTTTTGATGCGGGCAACGAGGCTCTGGATCTTCTCGACAGTATTGTAGCGCTGGATGTTGGCGGTGGCGTCGATCCACATGATCCGCGCCTGGAGCCCATAGCGGCTACAGACTTGCTTGGCGGGGCCTTGGTAGGAAAGTTGGGTATCGAGGACGATGGGAGGCAGACCGGGAAGGGGGTTTCCGGGCTGGAATCTGCTTTGGAATTGGGAGCCTTGGAGGGTGGCAAGAAGCAGAAAACCAGGCAAGAAAGGCATGCCTGGTTTTACCTGTTTTCGGTTAAGCGGCGAGGGCTTTGAGAACCTTGTTTCGGGCTTCTTGGCCCTGCTCGCGGATGACGGCGTAGACCCAGTAGGCGAATTCCGTGTCCGATGCTTGGCCGAGGAGATCGACGCTTTCGCTTCCGATCGTGATGGCCTTGGTCGGCTCGTATTTGGCACATAATGGCACGAAAAGGTCGACTCCTTCGGGAGCCTTCTCGATGCTCAAGAATTCAAAATGGTTGTCCAACTGCCATTTTCGGTTGAATACGTGCATGTTACGGTCGATATTGGCTTCGTAGTCAATTTCGAGCGAGGCGAAGGTCTTGGAACCTTCGTGGTACAGAAATGCGCCGTCGACGATCCAGTTGGTGAACCCGGCGAGCTTGGTGCGGACGCAGAGATCGTCGTCTTCGAAGTTGCCGATGCCGAAAATCGGGTCGAAGCCGCCGACGGTGGCAAGGCACTCGGGCGACATGATGAAGCAGAGGCCGCGAACCTGATTCCACGGAGTGGCGCGCGACTTGTTCTTGGCAAGATGGTCGTTGGCGAGGCGCATCAGCGAGGTCAGGTCGGTGAACTGGCCGATCTCGACCAACTGCTTTCCGGCGACCTTATTCGACACGACGCCGACGAGGCCGGGGTTCTGGTCGAGGGCCTTGAGCTGAGTGTAAGCGTAGGCCAACTCGCCGGTGCAACCCAGCGAGGGGTAGACGTCGTCGTTGGTGACGCCGTAGGCATCGAAGCCGCCCTTGTCCTGGAGGTACTTCAGGCCCTTGTTTGCGCCTTGGCCGTAGCCGGTGTTTTCGTCATTGATGAGCAGAGTGAGGAAGTGGGGTGCCTGGGTTGCGAAGTCTTGCCATTTGCGTTTGTTCTCGGCGTCCGTGTTGTTGAGGACGACAGCGAACTCAATCTCGCCCGGGTAGTAGGTGACGTAGGCGGAGATGCTCTCGATACCCATCTGCGAGTTGTTGACGGTGGGCATGGCCATGCCGATCTTGGGCCACTGGGGAAGGTCGCCATCACCGATGACGGCAATGGTGAACCAGGCGTCGGTGTCGAGACCTTCGTAAATGCGGCCGGGAAGCGTCGTGCTTTGGCTGAGGAATCGAACTTGGCGATCGGGGAAGTGTCGCTGGATGAGCTCGGCGAACTCTTCGGCCGTCCACTCGATGGTGTGGTACGGGTTGGTCGGCTTATCGCCGAGTTTGGCGTTGGGATCGTACAGCTTGCGGTTGGGGGTGCTGATGATGATCCGTCCCTTGCACGCCTTCAAGGCTTCGAGGAACTGCTCGGGGTCCGGCAAGTGCTCGATGGTTTCGAAACTGGTGACGATATCGGCGTTAGAGTAGTCGTAGTGGCAGACGTCTTCGACACGGAACGACGCGCGCGGATAAGCATTGGTGGCGTGCTGAACGGCTTCGGTCGAAACATCGGCACCGTGGCTTTCTTTGGAGAATATGGAGGAGAAATCGGTGCCGTAGCCCTCGCCGCAGGCGGCGTCGACCACGACAGCATCTTCGTACCACGGTCGGAAATAGAGATAGCGTTGCCAGTGAGTCGCCTGGGTGGCATAGTCGCTGACGAAGGGGATCATTCTTTCCCCGGTCCAAGCGAGAGGTTGTACGGAACTACTCATCGTTACCTTCGTTGTCGGCACTTTCACAATGAACTCAAGGTTTGGCGAGCGAGAAGTTGAAGTATTTTTTGTGTTCACGGTAGTTTTGGGCGGATCACGCATAATGGAGACAGGATGACCCTTCGCGTTCCTTTCGACGGTTTTGCGGATGCCGTGCGGCGCAACCTCAGCACCCATGACGCCTATGTCCACTCGGACAATGCCCGCGTCATCGTGTCCGCCGGGCAGGGCGAGAAAGGGATGGTTGTCATTAGTTCTTCGACGCTACCGATCGTCGAGGTGCGGAGCAAGCTGCACGGCGAGGGGTTGCACGTTTACGACGGGCTTTGGTCGATCGGCGACGACTTGGAACTACTGGAGATGCCTTATATCGGAGCGGTCTCTTATCGGGCGAATAAGGAGAAGACCGCGGTTTGGGTGGAGGCGTACCCGGAGATGCCGACCGAAGCGCGGGTGCTTCAGGACTTATTCGACGAGTTTCGGGATGCGGGGGAGATCGAGGAGGTGACGTTTGACCAGTTTGTGGTGTCGTCGCAGGCCTCGGTGGTGGTCCTTAGTCCCGATCAGATCGAAAACTTCTTTACTTCGAAGCGTCTGCAAGGGGTATGAACTCGATTCAGCGGGGCGTGACGGCCGGATTGCCCAGCAAGGTGAGCCATCCGCGATGGAATACCATTGCCGACAGTGTGCGGCAGTTGCCTCCGTGCTGGATTCGCGAGGATTTTCTGTTTTGGGAGCTTTGCTGGAAGCCGCTGGAAATCACGGATTCGGCGCGGTTGGACGCGGTTCTGAAGCTGGCGGTGACCTCGGGCAAGAAGCTGATGCTGAACGTGGTGCCCTGCCCTTTTCCCGACGCCGAGGAGTGGAAGAAGCGGGTCGGTGGAGCGTGGGACCCGTGGATGCGGCCCGACTTTCGGATTTGGGAGCCGATTCGCGAGACACTGGGGACGGCGATCGACTACTGCGTGCGGAAATGGGAGTCGTTGGGCGGTGCGAAGGCGAACCTGGTTTTTGAGTGGTACAACGAGCCTGCGACAGGACATGTCAGTGGCGGGAACGCGGACAAGGAGGCGAAGGGGACGTGGAGTCCGCAGTTTCACGCGTTCTGCAACTACCTGCTGGTTGGCTCAAACGCGGTGGATTTTCACGGGTACAAGCTGGTTGGCCCGACGCTGTCGATGTTTGGCGAGGGCGATGCGGAGCGGCAGGAGCTAAAGACGGCGCTGGGGGGGAGCGAAGGGCAGTGGTGGTCGAAAATGCAACGGCGGTGCGTGAATCTTGGGATTTATCTTCCACGGGCGGCAAAGTCGGCGGATGAGGCATCGGACATGTACCGAGTGGAACTTGAACGGATAATCGGGCTGATGAAGGGGCTGGCGGTTGCACCAGCTAAGTCTCCGATTCGAATCCATGAGTGGTATGTGTCGAAGCCGATGCTGGGATACCGAAATGGGGAGTGCGAGGACAGCTTTCGGGCGGACTGTATTGTGGCGATCGGGGAGGTTATTGCGAGCTATAGGGACATCGAGGCGGCGTTCTTCTTTACGCATTTCTATCCACCTGAGCAGGTGAAGTCGCCTTATGACGACCATAGCGCGTTTAGCGGTCCGGCGCGGACGGCAATGGTTCGGTTTTTGAGCGGGAAGGGTTGAGGGTAGCGGTCACTCGGTTTACTCGTTCCTCGTTCGCCGACTTCTCATTCCGGAGAAGTATCTTAATTAAGTCGGCTTGTATTTGACGGTCGGGACTTGGGTGCCTAAGGAACGCAGTTAAACGGCTGGTTCTGGGGCTTGTCTCAATCCCTCGGTTCATTGCATTGGTCTTCACCAGCACCAAGACTACGTGGGGAAGCAAGCGGAAGAGTGAGAAACTTTTAGTTGAAGGGATAGACGAAGCCGTAATCGTCGGATTTCTTGCGGGTGGTGTTGTTTCGGGGGCCACCTTCGTCGAGGCCATTTGCGCCTTTGGAATAGATTTTGAAGCCGTCGCCGGTGCGGGCGTACTCGATGGTGCCGCCACCAAGCGGGTCGGGGATGTCTTCTATTTCTCCCGGCAAGGTGCCTCGGTCCTTTTGGCGCATGATTTCGATGGCTCGGATGGCGAGTTTGTGGCTGAGCCTGTGGCGTTCCCAAGCGGTGCCGGCTCCGCCCCACACATCGACCAAGACGAGCGGGAACGCGTTGGAGACCGTCATCGGAACCTTGGCCATGTAGTGGTCGATTTCGACGCAGGCTTTGTGGGCATTCGGCTCGGACTGGAGGAGGTCGTAGGCGTGGTTCATGCACTTGATGAACGAGGAAAGGAAGCCGCGTTCCATGAGTCCTTTGGGGAGTCCGGTGCGAACGAGTTTGGCTGGCTTGGCGATTTTTGAGTCGGGCTTGCTGAGGTTTTTGATCCCGCCGAAAGCTTTGTAGTTTCGGGTGACGGCCAGGCCCATGTAGAACTCGCTACGAAAGGCTTGGTTGATATCTGGCGATGGAGCAGGGAGGGCGAGAAGGGCTTCGACCTGCTTGACAACGCTCAGATTTGATTCTGCGTAACCGGCAACGTGCATCGAATAGCTGACTAACCTGGTGTCAATGGAGAAGCAGACCAGGGCACCGATGATGCCGTGCTCGTGAGCAGTGAGAAGGGCAAGCTTACGAAGTGTAGAAAGGTTGGCGAGGGCGTTGTCGAAGCGGCCATCCTTCGCGTCCATTTGGGCGACCTTGCTGAGGGCGGTGGAGGCTTGGCGAATGAATTCGTACTCGGGGTACTCCTCGTAGGGACCCATGTCGAAGTCGTGGTGAGAGTCGTATCCGGTCTTTTGGGCGATTTTGGCGAGGCGCTGGGTGAACTCGCGAATGTTATCGGGGACTTTGGGTGCCGTTTTGGGATCGAAGGCACCGATGTCCTTGAGGAGGTGGTCTTTGTAGGTGTGCTTCTCCATCTCGGCCATGAGATCGGGGAAGGCGTTGTCTTTTTCGGCGACCGGCGGATCGAGGGCGAGTTGACTAGCCTCGAAGGGCATGCCGCGTTTTTTGGCTTCGGCGACTTGGTGGTCGAGGTCGGCGGAGTAGTCGAAGGTATCGACCCATCGACGGAGGAAGAGGGCCGATCCAGCACAGCAGACGAAGGGGGCGACGAGGAAGCAACCGATGACCCAGCGGCGGAGTTTGGCGGTGTTGGCTGGGGGCGGGGATTGGGGCTGGTAGGTCGGCGGCTTCACGGGCTGGTTCAAATTTACCTAGTGGTCGGAGGCGGGCGTACGCGCGGAGATTGGGTTTATTTTCAATCGCTCGTCCCGATTCTCTCACCCTCCACAACATTCCTGCCTTTGTGGCAGGAATGTTTGCGGACCCTCCTTTTCTAAGGGATATCTTTGTTTTGCGGAGTGCGGAGTGCGGAGTGCGGAGTGCGGAGTGCAGAGAGCGAGTGGGTTCGCAAAATATCGTGGGACCTTGTATTCTGCGAGCGTCAATGATGTAGACTTCTGTCGAGTATGTCGGACGGTTGGCTGCGCATCAAAAATGCAACCGGAAACAATCTGCAAGGGGTCAACGTCGATATTCCCCTGGGGCTGTTTGTGTGCGTGACCGGGGTGTCGGGGTCGGGGAAATCGACCTTGGTGCAGGACACGTTGTTTCCGCGTCTGATGTATGAATTGCACGGCACGCGGTCGATTTGGGAGCCGCACGACGCGATCGATGGGATCGACCAGATCGACAAGGTGATCGACATCGATCAGTCGCCGATTGGGCGGACGCCGCGTTCGAACCCGGCGACGTACACGGGGACGTTCGATATGATCCGCGATCTGTTTTCGAAGACGCCGGATGCGAAGATTCGTGGGTATCAGCAAGGTCGATTCAGCTTCAATGTGAAGGGCGGTCGGTGCGAGGCGTGCCGTGGCGACGGTGTGCTGAAGATCGAGATGCACTTTTTGCCGGACGTGTATGTGCCGTGCGAGGTGTGTAAGGGAAAGCGGTACAACCGCGAGACGCTAGAGGTCAAATACAAGGGCAAGTCGATCGCGGACGTGCTTCAGATGACAATCGAGGAGGCGGTGGAGTTTTTCAAGCCGATTCCGAAGATTCACCGTAAGCTGGAGACGCTGTTGGAAGTCGGCCTTGGCTACATTCGCATGGGTCAGCCAGCAACGACGCTCTCGGGCGGCGAGGCTCAGCGCGTGAAGTTGTCTTCGGAGCTGGCCAAGCGGGCGACGGGACGGACTTTGTACATTTTGGATGAGCCGACGACGGGCTTGCACTTTGAGGACGTGCGGCGGCTGTTGATGGTCTTGCACCGATTGGTGGATCAGGGGAACACGGTGCTGGTGATCGAGCATAACCTGGACGTGATCAAGACGGCGGATTGGCTGGTGGATATGGGTCCAGAAGGTGGCGACGGTGGTGGACGCGTGATTGCTCAGGGGACTCCGGAGTCGGTGGCGGTGGTGCCGGAGTCGCATACGGGGCAGTATTTGAAGGACATTTTTGAGCGTAAGGGTCACGCCTATCGGGCTTAGGCTTAAATAGTTAGGAGTCTCTCTTCTATCCCTCGGTTCGCTTGTCGCTCACCCTCCACAACATTCCTGCCTTCGTGGCAGGAATGTTTGTGGACCCTCCTTTTCTAAGGGATATCTTCGTTTTGCAGAGTGCAGAGTGCAGAGTGCAGAGACTGTTTCAGTTGGCAGTTGGAATCATTCCTTCGGTTCTTTCGCGTCTCGATCACTGTTCCCTTTAGAGGGTGAGGGTGTGCCCCCTCCGTCGTCCCGACCATCGGTTTCAGAAGACTGAATATGGATGGTCGGGACGACACCTCCCCAAGGGGCGGAGCGTGGTTAATAGGCTCGTTCCTTGGTTCGCCGTCCATTCTTCGGTCCCGCCGGGCGAATGGTACTAGTTTTCTTTTGCTAATTCATTTCTCAGTCACGAAATCACTTAGATAAGAGATAGCCTCGTTTTACGAAGGCTTGCGGCTTGCGGCTTGCGGCTTGCGGCTTGCGGCTTGCGGCTTGCG